>NZ_CATQFV010000013.1:0-190 GCF_958267435.1 Neisseria benedictiae | reverse complement strand
TGTCTGTCTTTCAAACAGTGTGAGGCTCAAGGCACTCACACTTATCGGTAATCTGTTTTGTTAAAGAGCGTTGCGAATTATAAAGTATTTCTTCTATCTGTCAAGATATCTCTCGATATCCCCAACATTCTGTGCTATACTTTTCAGTTCGTCCGCAGCTTCGGCAGCAGCGAAGAACCGAACTATACGC
>NZ_CATQFV010000012.1:0-3077 GCF_958267435.1 Neisseria benedictiae | reverse complement strand
ACCCCCCCCCCCCCCCCCCCCCGATTTCTTTATTATGTCAACCGTAACAATTGTTTTGTTATGTAAAAGCCAACTGCCATACAGACGAGACACACATACGGTTCGGTCCTATGTGCGTCCCAATTTAGAAAGGCTTACCTTTCAAACATACTAATATCCTGACGGGTAGGAATGAAACAACCAAGAAAATTTTGATGAACATCGCACTACCTTTATCCGACAAAATACAAAACAGGCTGTTTTTCCTTACCGTCCTTGCAACGGTATGTTTCCTGTTTTATCCGAAATACCTGCCGATGAACGACCTGCCGCAACACGCCGCGCAGGTTGCCGCCTTGGATGATTTGCTCAAACACCGCAGTCCGTGGGCGGATATGCTGCAAATAAATTGGGATACGCCTTATCTGACCGTTTATGCCCTATGGTTGGCGCTGTATCAGTTTATGGGCATTAATGCTTCTTCTAAGGCTTTAGTCGCCCTCGAATTTTTATTTTTCATTTATGCGGCAGTCAAAATGAGAAAGGAAATGGAGGCGGAAAGGATGACTGACTGGGTCGCGCTGACCTGTTTTTTCGGATTTGCCTTTCAATGGGGCTTTGTCGGCTACATTATGGGCATTCCCGTCGGCATACTGTTTTTCATTGCCAATAAGCGTTGGATTGAAAATCCCTCGGCAAAGATGCTTGCCGCCGTTTCCGCATTGGGGATATGGTCGTACTTCTCCCATATTCTGACCTTTTCGTTTTTCTGCTTGCTTTCATACGGATACTTTCTTTTCAGAATTAAAGAAATCCCTTGGAAACAGCGTTTTTCCCTGACAGCCGCCTATCTTTTTTTCGCCGCCCTTTTGGCACGTTATACCGCAAAACCCAATCCCGTCCCCTATAAGGCATTTGAAGACAACTTTATCCAGCATTCCTTTTGGGACAAAATACTGGAAATTGCCTACCTGCCTTGGAATATGTCGGTCCTGTTTTACTACGACATTGCCTGCCTCTTCCTCTTTGCCGCCCCCATAGCGGCAAACTGCCGCCCCACTCGGGACAAAAGCCGGTACGTCCCGCTGCTTGCCTGTCTTGCGGTTTATTTCCTGATGCCTCATTTTATCTTTCAAACCAGCTTCCTTTATGAACGCTTCGCCCTGTTCGTCCCTATTTTTTATTATCTGATTTGGCAAAAGAAACCGGAAACGCCGGGCAGGATTGCAGCAAAAATATCGGAAGCAGCCTGCCTGTTGTCCGCCTTGTGCATCGCCGCGCTGACAGGCAAAGCCTACCTTAACAACATCCTTTTTGACCGCTCGCAGAAGCTGGCTGATTTTATAAAAATTTCCCAAATGATGGAAAACGGCAAAAAAGTCCTGACTGTCAACGACCCCTTGTCCATCAGCGAAGGCAGCCTGACTTCGGGCGGCGAGTTCTTCCATATCGCACAATGGTATCAGGCCGAAAGGCAGGGATGGGCGGATTACAGCTTTGCCTCGGCGCACGCTATGCCCGTCCGCATGAAAATGAAAGAAATGTATGACGGGTACAGCCAAGTCAGGTTTTTGTCCGAATATAACCTGACCCGGAAAACAGACTGCCGCCGCTATGACTACCTGCTTATCCTGACCGCCAACCATACGTCGGACACATTGGAAAAACTGCTTGCAGCCAATCCCTCCTGCTCCCGTGTTTCCCATATCAAGACCATAGGGAAATGGTCGCTTTTCAGACGGCATTGATATGCGGCTCAAACGGTTCGCGCGCTACGGCATGGTCGGTATCATCAACACCCTAATCCATATCGCCGTTTTTACCGCGCTGTCAAGCCGGCAATATCCCGCCGCCGCCGCAAACCTCATAGCCTTTGCCGCAGCCTCAGCATTCGGTTTTGCCGCAAATGCAAGATGGACGTTCGGTACAAAAGCTTCCTTCAAACGCTATGCCTGTTTCGTACTGCTGATGGGTTTTGCGGCATCGGCAAGCGGTTTGGCATCGGATGCCCTTGCTATGCCGCCGCAGGTCGCTGCCGTCGGATTTTCCGCCATCAGTCTGATATATGGCTACCTGTGCTCGAGTTACCTTGTTTTTGCCCAAACAAAAGGAAAACCATGAAAATATCGCTTATCGTCCCGGTGTGGAATGAAGAAGCCGCCATTCCGATTTTCTACCGTGCCGTCAGGGAAAGCAGGGGGCTTCAAAAATACGAAGTCGAAATCGTCTTCTGCAACGACGGGAGCACGGACAATACGGAAACCGTTTTGGAAAACCTCGCCCTTGCAGACCCCTTGGTCAAACCGCTGCACTTTACACGCAATTTTGGCAAGGAAAACGCCCTTTTCGCCGGTTTGGAACATGCATCTGGCAATGCCGCCATTCCGATTGACGTCGACCTTCAAGATCCCATAGAGCTGATTCCGCTTATGCTCGAAAAATGGCGTGCCGGCGCAAAAACCGTATTGGCAAAACGCATCGGGCGGACGCAAGACCATCCGCTCAAAAGATGGAGCGCGTCCTTCTTCTATAAACTTTACAATAAAATCAGCCCCGTCAGAATTGAAGAAAATGTCGGCGATTTCCGACTAATTTCACGCGACATCATCGACACCGTTATCAAAATGCCCGAACGAAACCTCTTTATGAAAGGATTACTTTCCTGGCCGGACAGAGGGGAAGTTATCGAATACACCCGTCCGAAACGCATCATCGGCCATACCAAATTCAATGCCTTGAAACTTTGGAATCTCGCTTGGGACGGCATTACCGGATTTTCGACCGTCCCGCTGAAGATATGGACGTATATCGGCTTTTTGTTTGCATTTACCGCATTTTTATACGGCTCATTGATTATTCTCCGAACGCTCGTCTATGGAAAAGATATTCCCGGTTACCCGTCGCTTTTGGCCTGCATCCTGTTTCTCGGCGGAATCCAGCTCATCGGTATCGGCATACTCGGCGAATATATCGGGCGTATCTATATCGAAACCAAACAGCGTCCCCGATATATTTTAAAAAAACGAAAGAAAGATGTTTCTTGATTATTCAAACAAAATAAATTGTAAATTTATTATCTTGTTGTTTTCATTGGTTAT
>NZ_CATQFV010000011.1:0-841 GCF_958267435.1 Neisseria benedictiae | reverse complement strand
CAACCAAGACGAAGCGCAATACCTCGCCTATTTCCATACCGACCAAATCGGCATTCCGCGCGAGATGACCGACATCCACGGCAATCTTTTATGGTACGGCGAATACACCGCCTGGGGTCGTCTGAAAAAGGACGGGCGCGTCTATCAGAACGTCCATCAGCCGTTCAGACTGCAAAACCAATACTTCGATGAAGAGACCGGGCTGCATTACAACCTGATGCGTTATTACGAGCCTGAGGCGGGGCGGTTTGTGAATCAGGATCCGATTAAATTAATTGGAGAGGATAACCTATATTTATTTGCTTTCAATAGCCAGATATGGGTCGATGCACTGGGACTTTCCAAAGCTTCATGGGGGAAAGGTGGCTTTGATTCTTGGTTTGATAGTGCAAGTGTTGCGGATATTCGCAAAGTTATGGCAGATCCAAATACTAAGAATCCAATACCAAATGCTTTGAGAAATTGTGGAGGATTCTATGAATGGTTCCCCGTTTTAATGGCTGATAAAGCAAAAGAACTTGGATTCACCGCAAGTGAACTTAAGGGGCTTACAACTCCTACTTCCGATGTATGGTTTAAAGATATTCCTGACCCTAAAAATCCTGGTAAGTTTTTGGAAGGACCTTACTCCACAGGGAAAACACTTCCCAAGGGACAATCTAGTCGAGAAAGTTCTATCGCTCATATTATGTTGTCGGATAAATTGGAAGGAGCAAAACAAACGTGGTGCCATCATGAGGATTAAGAATTTTGCTGAAAAGTTTACTTGTGGTGGCGTCAATGACGGCGGCGGATGCTTTCTCTACTTTTAAGCCTTTTTCGGTCAGTTGGCGGTTAATCA
>NZ_CATQFV010000010.1:0-84772 GCF_958267435.1 Neisseria benedictiae | reverse complement strand
CATTGAGTAAGACGTTTTCCCCGTAATGTGTTTGGCCGTCTGTCCCCTTTGGGTTCGGACGGCTTTTTTTTTGGCTGTGTTTGAATACCCGGTTGGTTTTATCTGTTTGCAGCGGGGGAAGCCGCTTATTTCCGTTCGGGCGGAAAACGGTTCCATCGGATAAAAGGCATTTTGTCCGACTGATTAAAGTTATAGTGGATTAACAAAAACCAGTACAGCTTTGGCTCGCCTTAGCTCAAAAAGAACGATTCTCTAAGGTGCTGAAGCACCAAGTGAATCGGTTCCGTACTATCTGTACTGTCTGCGGCTTTGTCGCCTTGTCCTGATTTTTGTTAATCCACTATATATCTTAGGTTTGCATCGTCGGAATATTCAAACACAGCTTTTTTTAAGGAAATCCGGATACGGCGGCGCATCAATAATGCGGCGGAATCTCGTCGCGCAGGGAATACGGCTCTTGCGCGTCGGGATTCCTGTCCTGCATTTTTTGATACAGCAGCCTCAACTGAGCCTGCTGCAAATCCAGCGTCTGCCGCAATTCCGCCACCATCGCGTTCAGGCCGGCGATTACGTCCTCCTGAAGCGCGGATTGGATTTCCAGCTCTGTGATGCGGTGTTCCAACTCTTGAACCGCGTCCATTTACAGCACCATCGCGGCAATCCAGCCGGCAATCAGCAGCGGGATGTTGTAGTGGATGAAGGTCGGGATAACGGAATCGCGGATGTGGTCGTGCTGCCCGTCGGCGTTCAGCCCCATCGTCGGACCCAGCGTGGAATCGGACGCAGGCGAACCGGCATCGCCCAACGCCCCCGCCGTGCCGACAATGGCGACGGTGGCAAGCGGCGAAAAGCCCAAACCGACACACAAAGGCACATAAATCGCGGCAATAATCGGCAAAGTGGAAAAGGACGAACCGATACCCATCGTTACCAAAAGCCCCACCACCAGCATCGCCAATGCCGCCATACCTTTGCTGTTGCCGAATATCGCCATACTGCTTTCCACCAGCGGCTGAATATGCCCGGTCGCATTCATCACGGCGGCAAAACCCTGCGCGGCAATCATAATGAAGCCGACCATCGCCATCATCTTGATGCCTTCGCCGAACACGTCGTTTGCCTTGTCGCGGTTGATGACGCCCAACATCATAAATACGGCGAAACCGAGCATCGCGCCCAATACCAGCGAGTCTTCATACATCAACTGTATGGCAAAGCATACGGCAATGGCGGCGGCAGCGGCCAGGCTGCGGTAGGCGGACGGCTGCGGACGGTTTGCCGCATCGGCGTTGCCCGCCGTATCGGCATTGTTGCTTTGGTACAGGCGCGGTTTGCGGTAGTGGACAAACGCCAGCAGGAGTCCGGCCAGCATTCCCAACGCGGGAATCGCCATTGCCGCCATTACGTTGATGTTTTTCACATCAAGCTGCGGCGCGGCGGAATGAATGTTGCCCAACAGGATTTCGTTCAAAAAAATCGCACCGAAGCCGTAAGGCAGGAACATATAAGTCGTAACCAGCCCGAAAGTGATGACGCACGCAATCAGGCGGCGGTCGATTTTCAGGCGGTTGAACACCAAAAGCAGCGGCGGAACAATCATCGGGATAAAGGCGATGTGGATAGGTATGATGTTCTGACTCATAATGCCCATCACAAGGATGATGGAAAGCAGCAGCCACTTGACCGCGCCCTCGCCCGAACGCACGCTGTCGGGCATACCGCCCCGGTTCAGCTTGCGGACGACCGCGCCGGCAAGCTGCTGCGGCAGGCCGGAATGGGTAATCGCCATTGCAAACGCGCCGAGCATCGCATAAGAAAGCGCAATCTTCGCACCGCCTTCCAAACCTTTGTTGAACACGGGGATAATCCCCGCCTGACTGACCTGTCCCGCCGCATCGGCAATGTTTTGCAGCGGCATACCCGCCACCGCGCCGCCGACAAACGCGCCGACCGTCAGGCTCAATACCACGTGCACGCGCGACAGCGACAGCACCAGCATAACGATTACGGCAACTACGACTGCATTCATTGTTTATCGCTCCAAACCTATAAATGTTTACATATCGAAACACATCATAACCCAATAACGGGAAACCCGCCAATTTTGCAAACAATTATTTCAAATGCTTCATATACTTCCCCAGCGTAACCCTGTCCAAACCCGCCAAGTCCGGCAGGGTTTCCACTCCTGAAAAACCATTCTCCGCCAACACGCCGCGCACCGCCGCGCCCTGATCGAAACCGTGTTCCAACAACAAAAAACCGCCCTCCGCCAAACGGTCGGGCGCGCCTTGCGCCAAGGTGCGGATGCAGCTTAGGCCGTCTGAAAAGTCGGTCAGCGCGATTTGCGGCTCAAACCGCAAATCGCCTTGCGACAAATGTTTATCGCCGTTTTCGATATAGGGCGGGTTGGACACGATGATGTCCCATTTCCCTTCAGACGGCATATCGGTGTCGAACCACGAACCGTATGCAAATTCGACCCGCGCGCCCAAATCTGCCGCATTTTTCCGCGCCGTTTCAAGGGCGGGCGGGCTGATGTCGGATGCGCGCACAAACGCATCGGGGCGTTCGAGCGCGACGGTTACGGCAACCGCGCCGCTGCCCGTCCCAAAATCCCACACGCGCCCGTTTTCGGGCAGGCGCGCCAATACGGCTTCGACCAAGTGTTCGGTTTCGGGGCGCGGAATCAGCACGCTCGGATTGACTGTAAAGCGTCTGCCATAAAATTCGCGCACACCTAAAATATAGGCAACCGGCTCGCCGTTCAGACGGCGTTGCGCCAGCCTGTCCGCCCGCTGTCGGACTTCGTCCGGCATTTCTTCCCCGCCCCGCGTCAACAACTGCACGCGCGTATATTCCGAAGCATATTGCAGCAGCATTCTTGCTTCATTTTTGGGCAGTTTTGACAAGCCCAACCATTTATCAAACGTCATTTTTCGTCCCGTCTGCCGCTGATGCGGCTCGAACATTTTTTCCGGCTTTGCGGCACGCTGATTCAAAAAATATCATTTTGCATTGAAATTATATAATAAAGAAAAACACCTTATCGCCGTTTCAATACCGTAGGAATTTATCCGAATCACAAAAGCCCGTCCGCCGTCATTCCGCGCAAGCGGCAACAACGGAATAAATAAAAAACAATGACATAGTTGGTTTTCCTTTGAATTTGCGATATTTGCGGCGGCTGAAAAAAAATCCGCACCCGCCTTCAAATGCGGATACGGATTTTCTTGTCAGACAAACTTATTCGGCCAACAATGCTTCCGGTTTGACTTTTTCGCCATACACGGGCAACAGGGTTTTTTCATAGGCGGCTTTCAGACGGCCGTCTTTTTTCATGGCGGCGATTTCGCCGTTGACCCAGTTCAAGAGATCAGCGTTGCCTTTTTGAACGGCGGGTGCGATAAATTCGGCAGGGCCGAGGTTGCCGATGGCAACTTCAAAGTTCGGGTTTTCTTTTGCCCATGCCCACAGCAGGGCGTTGTCGTGGGCGAGTGCCGCGCCGCGTCCGTCTTTCAGCGCGTCGAAGGTTTCGGTGTTTTGGTCGAATTTCAATAATTTGACTTCGGGATGGTTTTTGGTGAAGAAAGCGTCGGCGGTCGTGCCTTTATTGACCAGCAAGGTTTGGTCTTTCAGTTGCGCGATGTCGGTAATCGGTTTGCCTTTGGGGGAAACCACGCCCAACGCCACTTTCATATAGGGGTCGGCGAAATCGACGGCTTCAGCGCGTTCGGGGGTTTTGGTGAAGTTGGCGAGGATGAGGTCGACTTTACCGGAACGGACGTATTCAACGCGGTTTGCGGCCTCGGTTAAGACAAATTCGACTTTGTCAGGGCTGCCGAGCAGGTCTTTTGCCAGGTCTTTGGCGATTTCAACGTCAAAGCCTTGGTTTTTGCCGTTGGCATCAACATAGCCGAACGGGGGCTTGTCGCCGAATACGCCGATGCGGATTACGCCTTTTTCTTTGATGGCGGCAACGGTTGCCGCACCGCTGCTTTGTGAAGATTGGGCATCGCCGGAGCCGCCCCCGCAGGCGGTCAGTCCGACGGCGATGGCGGCGGAAGCCAAAAGGGCTTTGAGTTTGGCGTTCAGTTTCATTGGGAATCTCCTTTTTGAATGTTTGCTTGGGATGAAATGCCGTCTGAAAGGGGTTCGGACGGTTTGCGGTAAATCAGTAGTCCATACCTGCCAGAAATTGGCGGGCGCGTTCGCTTTTTGGTGCGGAGAAGAAGGTTTCGGGGTCGGACGATTCAACGATGCCGCCTTTGTCCATAAAGACGATGCGGTCGGCAACTTTGCGGGCGAACCCCATTTCGTGGGTTACGATGAGCATACTCATCCCTTCGCGGGCGAGTTCCAAAACCACTTCCAAGACTTCGCGCACCATTTCGGGATCGAGTGCGGCGGTGATTTCGTCCAGCAGGATGACTTCCGGATTCAGACACAGGGCGCGGACAATAGCGATGCGTTGTTTCTGGCCGCCGGAGAGTTCGCGCGGATAGGCGTTTTTGCGGTCGGACAAACCGACGCGTTCCAATAATTTGTCGGCTTGAGCCTCTGCTTCGGCGCGGTTGCGGTTTTGTACTTTTACCGGACCTAAGAGGATGTTTTCGATGACGGTCATATGGGCAAACAGTTCGTAGCTTTGAAAGACCATACCGACTTTTTGCCGGGCGGTTTGCCAGGAAACGTCTTTGCCGAATTCGCCGACGCCGTCCATCACGATGCTGCCGCCCTGGTGCGGCTCCAAACCGTTGACGCAGCGCAGGAGGGTGGATTTGCCGCAGCCGGACGGGCCCAACAACACAATCACTTCGCCTTTTTCCAAGTCCAAGTCTAAGGATTGGATGGCGGTTACGCCGCCGTATTGTTTGTGCAGCTTGCGGATGCTCAGTAAAGCCATATCAGTGTTCCCATTTTTGTTCCAGCTTTGCCGCCAGCAGCGACAGTGGCCAACAGCATAAAAAATACAGCATAAAAATCAGTCCATAAACCCAAAATGAAGCATTGGGCTGCGTCAGCAGCGAGTTTTCAATAATTTGCTGCCCCACTTTGACCACTTCAATCACGCCGATAAGCGAGGCGAGCGAGCTGGTTTTGATCATGCGCGTAAACAGATTGACGGCGCCGGGTAATACGCGGCGGATACTTTGCGGCAGCTCGATGTAGCGGAATACCTGCCCGCGGCTCAAGCCGAGCGCAAGACCCGATTCGACCTGGTGTTTTTCAATCGATTCCAGTGCGCCGCGCACCAAGTCGCCCATTTCGGCAACGCCCCACAGGGAAAATACCCAGACGCAGACCCAAAATCCGCCGATGTGGATGCCCGTCCAGGCGGACAGTCCGAAATACAGTCCGAACAGCCACACCAAAATCGGCACGATGCGGATGGTTTCGAGATAAAACCGTCCGATAAAGCGGATGAGCCGGTTGCGCGAACGCAAAACCAAGCCGAACAGCGTACCCAATACGCAGGAAGCGGCAACGGAGGCCAGGGAAATCTGCGCCGTCAGCAACAGGCCTTCGCCCAAGCGTACCGCGTTTTGTCCTTCAAACAGCCAGTCAAACACCATATTTTGCACTCCGTACGCGGTTTTCGGCCCAGCGCGCCAGAAGCGAAACGGGCAGAAGGATGATCAGGTAGCTGGCAAACAGCAGGAACAAGGCTTCGTTGGTTTTGTAGTCCATGCCGATGATGTCTTTGGTAACGAACAACAATTCCGCAATGCCGACCGCGCTGACGATAGATGTTTCTTTCATCAAAAACAATACGTTTGCGCCGATAGCGGGAACGGCGACCGCCCATGCCTGAGGCAATTCGACATAGCGGAACACTTGAAAGCGGCTCAAACCGATGGCCTTGCCCGCTTCGATCTGCCCTTTGGGGACGGCCAGAATACCGGCGCGGATGGCTTCCGCCATGTAGCTTGCGCCCAAGAAAACCAGTGCGATTACGCCGCAGGTGAAACCATCCCATTTAATGCCCATTTTCGGCAGGCCGTAATACAGGAAAAACAATTGGATCAGCAAGGGCGTATTGCGCGACAGCTCGATATAGGCGCGCGCCAATGCGTAGAAGGGGCGGATGCGGTATGCCGTTACCACGGCAACGGGCAGGCCGAACAGCAACGACAAAACAACGCCGTAAACGGACAATTCCAACGTCAGCTTTGCCGCATCGGCGAATTTGGGTACGGCATCGATTAAATAAGGCCAGTTCATCAGAATCAGAAATCAGCTTAACGAAAGGCGGTATTTTAATGAACTTGTAAGATAATGTTAAAGAATGCTTAGGAATATCAAACATCGGAAAAAAGAATAAGGCGATGCCGTCTGAAGCCTTCAGACGGCATCGTGCCGGATTCCGCGTCAGATTGCGCTGCCGCCGACGGTCAGTCCGGCATCAATCCGCAAAGTCGGCTGCCCCACGCCGACAGGGACGCTCTGGCCTTCTTTGCCGCACACGCCGACACCGCTGTCCAACGCGGTATCGTTGCCTATCATCGAAACGTGTTTCAGCACTTCGGGGCCGTTGCCGATAATGGTCGCGCCTTTGACAGGATATTGCAGCCTGCCGCCTTCGACCCACCACGCTTCGGACGCGCTGAAGACAAATTTGCCGCTGGTAATGTCCACCTGTCCGCCGCCGAAGTTGACGGCGTAAATGCCCTTGTCGATGGACGCGATGATTTCGTCGGGTTCGTAGCCGCCGTTTTCCATAAAGGTGTTGGTCATGCGCGGCATCGGGACGGAGGCGTAGCTTTCGCGGCGGCCGTTGCCGGTCGATTGCGTACCTGTCAGGCGGGCGTTGGTTTCGTCCTGCATATAGCCGACCAAGATACCGTCTTCAATCAATATGGTACGGCGTGTTTCGTTGCCTTCGTCGTCGATATTGAGCGAACCGCGTCTGTCGGCAATGTCTCCTTGGTCAACGACGGTAACGCCTTTGGCGGCAACGCGCTCGCCGATTCTGCCTGAAAAGACGCTGGTTCCCTTGCGGTTGAAATCGCCTTCCAAACCGTGTCCGACCGCTTCGTGCAGCAACACGCCCGGCCAGCCGTTGCCCAAAACGACGGTCATTTCTCCGGCGGGTGCGGGGCGGGATTCGAGGTTGGTGAGTGCCTGTTTGACGGCGGCATCGACAAACTGCCGCACCAAGTTTTCATCGAAATAAGCCAAATCGTAGCGTCCGCCGCCGCCCGCGCTGCCCTGTTCGCGGCGTTCGCCCTGTTTGGCGATGACGGTAACGTTCAGGCGCACCATCGGGCGGATGTCCGCGGCGTGTTTGCCATCGAGTCGGGCGATGTACACCATGTCGTATTCGCAGGTCAAACCGGCCATCACTTGCACGATGCGCGGATCGGCGGCTTTGGCGATTGCTTCCACTTTGTTCAACAGCGCGACTTTGGCGGCGGAATCAAGGCTGGCAATAGGATCCATCGCCATATGTACAGGCTTGCCGTAGGCAGGTGTCGGCACTTTGACGCTGGCCTCGCCACCGGCCGCACCAATCACGCGCACGGCTTTGGCAGAGCGGTTGATCGAATCGATACACAGGCTGTCGGCGTAGGCAAAAGCAGTTTTATCGCCCGAAACGGCGCGCACGCCCACGCCCTGATCGATTTGGAAGCTGCCCGATTTGACGATGCCCTCTTCCAAATGCCAGCTTTCATAAGCAGTGCGCTGGCAGTAGATGTCGGCATAATCGACGTGGTGCGCGCCGATGATGCACAGGCTTTTGGCGAGCAGTTCGGGGGAAAGGCGGTTGGCTTCGAGCAGCCGTGCCTGTACGGCGGAATAGGTCGGATGCATAGTGTCGGCGCATAAAAAATCAGGGGCTTGATTATACGGCATTTGTTATGGAAATGCGCCGTGCCGCCGAAAATGTAAGAATTTTGCCAACGCACGTTGCTTTGTGTAAACTTAAAGCTTTCTTGTCGGAGTGCCGCCCATCGGGCGGCTGAGATTGCGAAAGCAGAATCCGTAGAACCTGTCGGGGTAATGCCTGCGTAGGAAACAAAATCTCCCCGCCCTTTCGGGCTTCCGTTCCCTTTTCCGCACTTCCCCGCCCCATTTTCATGTTTTTTTAAGGACTTGATATGTCGGGCAATGCCTCACAACAACCCTCACCCACCGCAACGGCGGCACGCCTTTTTTCCGACAAATCGCGATACCTGCAAAGGAACCCGTCATGACCCGTATCGCCGTCCTCGGCGGCGGCCTTTCCGGAAGGCTGACCGCATTGCAGCTTGCAGAACAAGGTTACCAGATTGCACTTTTCGACAAAGGCAGCCGCCGGGGCGAACACGCCGCCGCCTATGTTGCCGCCGCGATGCTCGCGCCTGCTGCGGAAGCGGTTGAGGCAACGCCCGAAGTCATCAAACTGGGCAGGCAGAGCATTCCGCTTTGGCGCAACATCAGAGGCCGTCTGAAAACGCCTGCCATGATGCAGGAAAACGGCAGCCTGATTGTGTGGCACGGGCAGGACAAACCTTTATCCAGCGAGTTCGTCCGCCATCTCAAACGCGGCGGCGTGGCGGATGACGAAATCGTCCGTTGGCGCGTAGATGAAATCGCCGAACGCGAACCGCAACTCGGCGGACGTTTTTCAGACGGCATCTACCTGCCGACCGAAGGCCAGCTCGACGGGCGGCAAATATTGTCTGCACTTGCCGACGCTTTGGACGAACTGAACGTCCCTTGCCATTGGGAACACGAATGCGCCCCCGAAGACCTGCAAGCCCAATACGACTGGCTGATCGACTGCCGCGGCTACGGCGCAAAAACCGCGTGGAACCAATCCCCCGAACACACCAGCACCTTGCGCGGCATACGCGGCGAAGTGGCGCGGGTTTACACACCCGAAATCACGCTCAACCGCCCCGTGCGTCTGCTGCACCCGCGTTATCCGCTTTACATCGCCCCGAAAGAAAACCACGTCTTCGTCATCGGCGCGACCCAAATCGAAAGCGAAAGCCAAGCTCCTGCCAGCGTGCGTTCAGGGTTGGAACTTTTATCCGCACTCTATGCCGTCCACCCCGCCTTCGGCGAAGCCGACATCCTCGAAATCGCCACCGGCCTGCGCCCCACGCTCAATCACCACAACCCCGAAATCCGTTACAGCCGCGAACGCCGCCTCATCGAAATCAACGGTCTGTTCCGCCACGGCTTTATGATTTCCCCGGCCGTAACCGCCGCCGCTGTCAGATTGGCGGTGGCACTGTTTGACGGAAAAGACGCGCCCGAACGTGATGAAGAAAGCGGTTTGGCGTATATCCGAAGACAAGATTAAAGCCGTCTGAAAGGAACCCCATGACCTTCCCACCCGTGAAATCTCCGCTCAAATTCTACACCGTTGTTCCCACCGCCGATTGGGTGGAGCGCATGGTCAAAGCAGGTGCCGATACCGTGCAACTGCGCTGCAAAACCCTGCACGGCGATGAATTGAAACGTGAAATCGCCCGCTGCGTCGCCGCCTGTCAGGGCAGCCGTACGCAGCTTTTCATCAACGACCACTGGCGCGAGGCAATCGAAGCGGGCGCATACGGCGTGCATCTCGGGCAGGAAGATATGGACACCGCCGACCTTGCCGCCATCGCCGCCGCCGGTTTGCGCTTGGGTTTGAGTACGCACTCCGTCGCCGAACTCGACCGCGCCCTGTCCGTACACCCCAGCTACGTCGCCAGCGGCGCGATTTTCCCGACCACGACCAAGCAAATGCCCACCGCCCCGCAAGGCTTGGACAAACTGCGCGAATATGTGAAACAGGCAGGCGGCACGCCCGTCGTCGCCATTGGCGGCATCGATTTGAACAATGCTGAAGAGGTATTGGCAACCGGCGTTTCCTCACTCGCCGTCGTCCGTGCCGTGACCGAAGCGGCAAATCCCGAAGCGGTGGTTAAAGCATTTCAGGCTTTGTGGAATAAAAATAAATAAGATCGTCTGAAAATAATAAAGTCTAAAACCAGACGTACCAGATAATATATTTACAGAGGAATTTATTTTTTATTTTATTCATTTTTATCATATTTTAAAATTTTAAAAAGATACATAAGGAGCAATTTGATAACAATGAAACCAAGAGAGTTATGTGAAAAAGCATGGCAAGAAATAGCAAGTAAATTTCCTGATTTTAAGATAATTTCTAAAGGGCAGAAATTAAAGAGAGTATCTAAAAACAGGGATATTACATTTGAAATCTATTTTCAGGCTGATAGGCACAATTATCAATGTAGCGTGCAATTTATTCCACATATCGCCATTTACTCAAAAGATATGAAAAAGGCAAATATCAATAATGGTTTTATATATGGCGGAGAGTTGGGGAGCTTGATAAATAGAAAACCTTGGATTTGGTGGCAGTTAGCAGGAGCAAGCTATAAATATACGGTAGAGGATGTTAGCAAACTTATAAGGGAGCATATAATACCGTTATTTGACGATTTTGAGGACACAGAAACCAATATTGAAAAAATTATAAATGAGGATATGAATGACTATAATTTATTGTATTACATCTATTATTTTAGCGAAAAAGCTAAGGCGCAGCAGTATTTTAATAAAATAATCAAAAAAGACAAATTAAGAAAAAAGTATATTGGTTTTTATAATTCTTTGAATGAATTACCAAAGGAAAGCATTTCATTAGACATATGTGAATTTAATGGAGCTACTATGATTAAATTTGCCTATATTAATGGGATTGAAATAGAAAAATAATAAATAATTGAACATAAAAATATTAATGGACACAAATGTTGCAGGTTCGCTTGCAACCTAACATTTACAAAGGTCGTCTGAAAACCTCTATAAACACCGAAATATCGAGAAACCATGAACATCATCTTAAACGGCGAACCCGCCGAACTTCACGGCACGACCGTTGCCGACCTCATCGCCCAAACCGCGCCGCAAAAGCCTTTTGCCGTGGCGGTGAATACCGGATTTGTCGCCAAAGGCGCGTATGCGGAAACGGTTTTGAACGAAAACGACAAAGTCGACATCGTCCGCCCCGTCGTCGGCGGCTGAATGCCGTCTGAAACCCCAAAGGCACGCCTCCGGCTTTCAGACGGCATCGCGCCCGACAACCATATCAAGGAACCCATTATGCTCACCCTGTACGGCGAAACTTTCCCTTCACGGCTGCTGCTCGGTACGGCTGCCTACCCGACCCCCGAAATCCTCAAACAATCCATCCAAACCGCCCAGCCTGCGATGATTACCGTCTCGCTGCGCCGCGCGGGAAGCGGCGGCGAGGCGCACGGTCAGGGGTTTTGGTCGCTGCTTCAAGAAACCGGCGTTCCCGTCCTGCCGAACACGGCAGGCTGCCAAAGCGTGCAGGAAGCGGTAACGACGGCGCAGATGGCGCGCGAAGTGTTTGAAACCGATTGGATTAAGCTCGAACTCATCGGCGACGACGACACCTTGCAGCCGGATGTGTTCCAGCTTGTCGAAGCGGCGGAAATCCTGATTAAAGACGGCTTCAAAGTGCTGCCTTATTGCACCGAAGACCTGATTGCCTGCCGCCGCCTGCTTGACGCGGGCTGTCAGGCGTTGATGCCGTGGGCGGCCCCGATCGGCACGGGTTTGGGCGCGGTTCACTCCTACGCGCTGAAAGTCCTGCGCGAACGCCTGCCCGACACGCCGCTGATTATCGATGCGGGCTTGGGTTTGCCCTCGCAGGCGGCGCAAGTGATGGAATGGGGTTTTGACGGCGTATTGTTAAACACCGCCGTTTCCCGTAGCGGCGATCCGGTCAATATGGCGCGCGCCTTCGCACTCGCCGTCGAATCCGGACGGCTGGCATTTGAAGCCGAACCGGTCGAGGCTCGCACCAAAGCGCAAGCCAGCACGCCGACAGTCGGACAGCCGTTTTGGCATTCGGCGGAATATTGGAAAGGGTAGCGAAATGCCGTCTGAAGGCTTCAGACGGCATCGCGGCCCAAAACGGCGGCGGCCTGAAACGGACAAACCGCCATTCCCCGGCATCACGGCTTTATCGTGAAGAACAGGGAAACCGGCCGGAAAACCTTGCCGCCCACCCCGACACCGCAACCAACGAAACACCCGGCCTCCACGGTGTGCAGGCTGCCACGCAAGCCCCAAGTACAACAACAGAAGAAGCGTTTTGTCGTTTGAATACATTTAAAGCATCCGTAAGCCTTTATCCGCAACAGTTTCACCGCTTTTGCATCCCCGAATCCACGCTCAAACATCCCCGAATGACAACCCTGTCCGCGCCAAATCGGACGGATGTTCAAACACGGGCAACCTTATTTCCGTCAGGCACGAAGCCCCCGGCTATGCCTGCACCCCCGATTTGTCCGGCACAATGAAAGTTTGCCGACCCGAATCACAAACATCGGTAAATAGTTTAATTTGTTTATTTTTCATCGCATTACAAAAAATCCGCATTTATTTTTAAATTTTTATTGATAATTATTATTATTAGCGTATAATTAAAACCACTCGGAAGTCGTCAATTCCGAACCATTAAACACTGTATTCCCTCATCATTCACTTTCACACTTGGAGTCGGCATATACGAGACATACATTCCCTTTTTATATATCAGATACTCAAAACCGAAACGCCAAACCCACCTTTACGGTGGGTTTGGCGTTTTTGGTCTGCACTTATTTGCAGGATTTGAGGTTCAGTTTGCCGTATGGGGACGTGATTTTACGGATTTCGTCCGCATCGGCGGCATTCACGCCGGTAAACAAAACCGTCATACGCGACACGCTCAAAGAATCGTCCTGCCGGCCGGTTTCCGCAGCGCGTTCGACAATATGCGCCCCACCGAATCCTGCGCCGGCAAGCCGGTTTTGCAGGGCTTGGGCATTTTCCCGGCTGTTGCCGACACCCAAACTCAATGCGCCGTCAAACGGTATGGGGTTGAAACCTTTGGCAGACAGCTCCGCCGCCTGTTCTTCGGCATTGCCGGAAATGGGCAGGACGACGCGGTAGGTTTTATAGGTTTTATCGGCAGGTTTGGCTTTGGCGGTACGTTTTTCGACGCTCCTGCTGGCGACGTGCGACCATTTGCCCAAAAGCCCTTTGATGCGGTGGTAGTCGTCTTCGTCCATCGTGAGGCTTGCCTGCGCAGCGCATGAGGTATCCGCCGTACTGTTTTCACGTTCCGCCTGCGCCTTTTCGGCGGCGAGTTTTTCGCGGCGGGCTTTTTCCTCGCGCTGTTTTTTCTCCTTCAGTTTTTTCTGTTCCGCTTCTTTTTGCAGGCGCAACTGTTCCGCCTGTTCTTCGGTCAGGATGTCGCCCGGTTTGAGCAGTGCGGCCGTATCCTCCCCGGATGCCGCCGCATTGCCGGCGGCGGGCGTTGCAGGGGGTGTGTTTTCGGTAGCCCGGTTCTCCGGCACGCCGCCCGCCGCTTTAACGGCCAATTTATAGCCCACCGTGCCGCCGAATACGGCAATATTGAGTACCGCCAAAAGGGTGAAGAGCCATTTCATCAGAATTTCCTCAATGTTTGAAACCCCGCCCGCCCGGGCGGCAGTCTGTCGGGCGGCAGAATCCGGATGGATTCGGACGGATGCCGCCCCGTGTTGAAAAAGGGCATATTTTCTAAGCGTGTTCCGATTCCCCGCCTTCGGCGGCAATCAGGTTCAGCAGCCCGTGGATGACGAGGTTGTCCGCCACGCGCACGGTATTTTCCGCCAAAAATGCAGGCGGCAGGGCTTCTGCAACTTTCGCCGCGCCGCCGCCGGTAATGATGACATCGACAGGCTTGTCCTCGCCGTTTTTTTCTTTCAGACGGCAGTGCATCATCATAACCGAACCGCAAACCGCGTCCATCATACCGCTTGCAATGGCGTTGCTTGTGGTGGTCGGGAAAGGGTAACGCTTGCCGGCGGGGCGGTTGAGGTTGGCGGTTCGGACGGCGAGCGATTCTTTCATCAGGTGGAAGCCGGGCATGATGGTTCCGCCGAGATAATGTCCGTCATCGGTGAGCGCGTCAACCGTTACCGCAGTGCCGCAGCTGACGACGACGCAGGCGTTGCGGCTGAAGCGGCGGCTGCCCAATGCGTTAAACCAACGGTCGGAACCGTGTTCTTCGGGATGACGGTAGTGGTTGCGTATGCCTAAAGCCTGAGCGGAAGACGGCAGCCATTCGATTTTTCGGGCGAGCTGTTCCTGAACCTGTGCCTTTTTGGATTCTCCGCACACGGCGCAACCGACGATGCGGACATTTCCATCCGCCTTTTCCGCCCACTCCGCGCCCAAAGGCGACAAATCGCGGTACGGCGCGCTGCCGACGGTTGCGAACGTGCCGTTTTCCACCCACGCCCACTTGAGCCGGCTGTTCCCTCCGTCCAACAGCAAAAAACGTTCCGGTTCCCGCTTCCTCGGAACAGAGACCGGCCTATCGTCGGGCCGCAGGCTGATTTCGCCGCTGACTACGGTTTGCCTGCCGTCTCCGGTATCCAGATGCAATATACCCTTCTCGTCCACACCGCTGACCGTACCTTCGCAAACGGTTTCGCCGTTGCGCAAAAGCAATACTGCCTTGCCGTGATCGCGGTTGGCAGCCTGATATTCCGCCACAAAAGGCGCAAATCCATCCCGCGCATATTGCACCAACACCGCGTCCAGTTCCGCCAACAACGTTTCCAGCAGCACGGCGGCATCGGCATTGCCCCGCCGCGATGCCGTCTGAAACAGCGATTGCACCGACGCGGCGTTTTCCACTTCCTTGGGCAGCACGAAATTGATGCCGATACCGACCACGGCAACCGTTTTGCCGCCCGTCCTGACCGTTTCAATCAGAATGCCGCCCAATTTGTCGCGTCCGACGACCAAATCGTTTGGCCACTTGATTTGCGTTTCCAAACCCAAACGCAACAAGGCGCGCCGGCACGCCACTGCCGCAACAGGCGACAGCGAACCCAACTCATACTGCGGCCGGTCAAACACCCAGCCGAAACTGAACATCAGACACTCGCCCAAACGGTGCGACCACTTCCGCCCCTGCCGCCCCCTGCCCTTACTTTGCAGGTGGGTCACGCATACGGTTTTGTGCGCCTTGTCCGGCGCAATCCGCGCCAATTCCAGTATCTCGTCGTTGCTGGACGCGCACTCATGTTTCAATGCCGTCTGAAAACCCGACCGTTCCCCCAACGCGCGCAAACCTTCGGCATCGAAAACCGCCAAGGGGCGCACCAACCGCCAATAGCCGTCGTGTTGGCGCAATAGCCCCCGTATATGCGCCGGCATCTGCTGCCAAAAACCGTTCAACTGCTGCGGCTTCATATCCGCCACACGCGCCAGTTGCGAGACGTGTTGCGGCAAACCGTCGGCAAGCTCCGCTAACACCCGCCAGTGCGAAGGCTTCAAAACCGTCATTTTCCACCCTCGGCAGCACGGATTTTCGCCAAAGTCTTCGTCGTCGAAGTCTGGTGCAGAAACGGAATTGAAAACACCTGACCGCCGCGTGCCAACGTTTCTGCCGCACCGACAATCTTATCCACGGCCCAATCGCCGCCCTTGACCAAAATCTCAGGTTTGACCGCCTCGATCAACGCCGCCGGCGTATCCTCGTCAAACCAAGTAACCAAATCCACACTTTCCAAAGCGGCGGCAACGGCGGCACGGTTCTCCAAAGGATTGACCGGGCGGTCGCCGCCCTTGCCCAAACGCCGCACCGAAGCATCGGTATTCAACGCCAGCACCAACGCCGCCCCCGCCGAACGCGCCTGCGCCAGATAAGTAACATGACCGCGATGGAGGATGTCGAAACAGCCGTTGGTAAACACCAGCGGGCGCGGCAACAACGCCAAACGCGCCGCCAACGCCTCGGGCGGACAGATTTTCGATTCAAAATCAGGGACAGACCAACCGTCAACCATCAAAGCCTCCGACAAAAACCATAAAAGACAGAAAAACCCACATGATACAGAAGCATATGCGAAAGGCAAAGCCGGCGGCGCAAATGCCGTCTGAAGCGGTTTCCGTATGACCGGCCCGGCTTTCAGACGGCATACCGCCGCACCAATATGACTGATGCAAATAATAAGCACAAATGGAAAAAGACCTGTACCGAAAAGTACAGGTCTTTATCTGGGGTGGCTGATGGGGCTCGAACCCACGACAACCGGAATCACAATCCGGGGCTCTACCAACTGAGCTACAGCCACCATAAAAACGGCTTTCAATCAAATTCTTGGCACGCCCGACAGGAATCGAACCTGTAACCCCCGACTTAGAAGGTCGGTGCTCTATCCGGTTGAGCTACGGGCGCTCATGCCGATTCGTGCTGATTGATTGGTCGGGGCGGTGGGATTCGAACTCACGACCCTCTGCTCCCAAAGCAGATGCGCTAACCGGGCTGCGCTACGCCCCGACTTGAAGTATTGAATTGTACATACGGACGAAAAACACGTCAACGCTTATTTTTAAAATCCTAATAAAACCTATGTAGTATTTTGATTTGTAAAAATATTTAACCAGATTCAAAACCCAAGTCCTATTTCCAGATAAATTTATTTTCGGCATCCTGCTGTAAAAATATACGGAAAATGCGATAATTTTTAGCAATTTCTACCTGTTTAATAAAAGGACGGACATGTCGGCACAATTAATCAACGGTAAAGAAGTTTCACAAAAGCGTTTGGAAGCTGTAGCCGAAGCTGTGGCGAAACGCCAACGCGACAGCCTGCATACGCCTTGCCTGGCCGTGGTTTTGGTCGGCGGCGACCCTGCCAGCGCGGTTTATGTCCGCAACAAGAAAACCGCCTGCCAAAAATGCGGCATCAAATCGCTGTCTTACGAGCTGCCCGAATCAACATCGCAGGAAGAACTGCTGGCACTGGTCGACCGCCTGAATGCCGATTCCGAAGTGGACGGTATTCTGGTTCAGCTGCCCCTGCCGAAACACCTCGACAGCCAGGCGGTTTTGGAACGTATTTCGCCGGATAAGGACGTGGACGGCTTCCATCCTTACAATGTCGGCAGGCTGGCGGTCAAAATGCCGCTGATGCGCCCGTGTACGCCCAAGGGCGTGATGACGCTTTTGGAAGCTTACGGCATCGATCCGAAGGGAAAAAAAGCGGTCGTGGTCGGCGCGTCGAATATCGTCGGCCGCCCGCAGGCTTTGGAACTGCTGCTGGCGCGCGCAACGGTAACGGTCTGCCACAGTGCGACCGAAAATCTTGCCGATGAAATTGCCGCCGCCGATATTTTGGTAGTCGGCGTGGGCATTCCGAACTTTGTCAAAGGCGGGTGGATCAAACCCGGCGCGGTCGTTATCGATGTGGGCATCAACCGTTTGGACGACGGCAGCCTGTGCGGCGACGTGGAATTTGAAACGGCAAAAGAACGGGCGGCAATGATTACGCCCGTTCCCGGCGGCGTGGGTCCGATGACGATTGCCACATTGATGGAAAACACTTTGCACGCGGCTTCGCTGCACGATGCTTGAGCGGTTCTGAAGATAAAAATGCCGTCTGAAAGGCTTTCAGACGGCATTTTGCCGTGTCCGTTTATTTGGGCAGCTTGACGACAACCGTATCCGCCATCATGTCATAAAGCGTGCGGCGGTCGCGTTTGACCATAAAGAGCAGGACAAAGTTGGCAAGGAATGCCAGCAGGTTGATGGCGTTTTCCCCGTTGTCACCTACTGCAAGACCGATAACGACGGCAATAATGGCAACCAAAACCGACCACGCGATTTCGCGTACCAAAACCGTACCGACAAAACCCGGATTGCGGCCGTCGGTTTTCAACACGCGGATTCTCATGATTTTCTTACCCAATGACTGCCCGTCCCTGCTCATATAGTAGATTTGAACGACGGTATAAACCAAAATGCCTGCCAGTCCGACCCAAAAGGAAGTCATACCCAAAAGCAGCCCGAATATTTCCTCACTACCGACAATCCTGCCTTCATTCTTGATGGCGAAGACAATCAGACCGGCAAACGGCACCAGCAGAATCAAAAAGGTAAACAATTGGTTCAGCAGCGCGGCAAGTATCCGGTCGCCTGCGCCGGCAATTCCGACTTCAATTTCCTGCCCGTTGCGGTTGTCGGATACCGCGTCGGTGTAATCGTTTTTTTCTTCCATATCCGTTCCTGATAATCGTTCTTAAACAGATGGCATTCTACCGCCCTACTGCTGCAAACGCCAATCCCAAAAAGAAAATTCGATAAAGAACTTTACATTTTCCCAATACGGCGTTAAAACGCTTCCTTTACGCCATACATAATTTTATTAACGATTTTTCCTCAAGGAGCAACACAATGAAAGTAGGTTTCGTCGGCTGGCGCGGTATGGTCGGTTCGGTTTTGATGCAGCGTATGAAAGAAGAAAACGACTTCGCCCACATTCCCGAAGCGTTTTTCTTTACCACTTCCAACGTCGGCGGCGCGGCACCCGATTTCGGTCAGGCGGCTAAAACATTATTGGATGCCAACAATGTTGCCGAACTCGCCAAAATGGACATCATCGTAACCTGCCAAGGCGGCGATTACACCAAATCCGTGTTCCAAGCCCTGCGCGACAGCGGCTGGAACGGCTACTGGGTTGACGCGGCATCTTCTCTGCGCATGAAAGACGACGCGATTATCGTCCTCGACCCTGTCAACCGCAACGTCATCGACAACGGCCTCAAAAACGGCGTGAAAAACTACATCGGCGGCAACTGCACCGTCTCCCTGATGCTGATGGCACTGGGCGGCCTGTTCCAAAACGATTTGGTCGAATGGGCAACCAGCATGACCTATCAAGCCGCTTCCGGCGCGGGCGCGAAAAACATGCGCGAACTCATCAGCGGTATGGGCGCGGTTCACGCCCAAGTGGCGGACGAGCTTGCCGATCCTGCCGGCTCGATTCTCGACATCGACCGCAAAGTATCCGATTTCCTGCGCAGCGAAGACTATCCGAAAGCCAATTTCGGCGTACCGCTCGCCGGCAGCCTGATTCCGTGGATCGACGTGGACTTGGGCAACGGCCAGTCCAAAGAAGAATGGAAAGGCGGCGCGGAAACCAACAAAATCCTCGGCCGCAGCGGCAATCCGACCGTAATCGACGGCTTGTGCGTCCGCATCGGCTCTATGCGCTGCCACAGCCAAGCCATCACCCTGAAGCTGAAAAGAGACCTGCCCGTTTCCGAAATCGAAGCGATTTTGGCAGGCGCGAACGACTGGGTGAAAGTCATCCCCAACGAAAAAGAAGCCAGCATCCACGAGCTGACTCCTGCAAAAGTTACCGGCACGCTGTCCGTCCCCGTCGGACGCATCCGCAAACTGGGTATGGGCGGCGAATACATCAGCGCGTTCACCGTCGGCGACCAACTTTTGTGGGGCGCGGCCGAACCGCTGCGCCGCGTGCTGCGTATCGTGTTGGGCAGCCTGTAAGCCGGATTTGAATAAAAAATGCCGTCTGAAGCCTGTTTCAGACGGCATTTTCCTTGCAACCCCGGTTGACCGAAATTCCGATAAGGCAAGCGTTCACGCCAGCAACATTTCCTGCATCAGCTTCATACCCCACTGCCAGCCGCCGAGCATACCGTTCAAGCTGCCCGAATGCGGGGAAACCAACAGGCGCGCGTTCCACAAATCTGCCTGTTTTTGCGCCCAACCGTGCGGCACGCCGCCGTGTTCGGACACCACCAATGCGGCACGGCAAGGACAGCGGACGCGCCGGAAGGTGTGTTCCGCATCGTCGGAGAAAATATCGGGACGCTGCGGTACAAGGATGATGTTGGCAATTTTCTTCCGGGTCAGGATATCTGCCCGATACAGCCACGCCAAGAATGCGGCCGCGCCCGCTCCGTGTGCGACAACGGCGATATGCCTGCCCTGTATCCGTTCGAATGCCGTCTGAAGCGCGGTTTGCCACGCTTCCGTGCTGCTGTTTGCGGATGCTTCGGACATCTGCACGACGGGATAACTGACCGCCCAACGGTCTATCCACATCTGATCTTCTCCGGCATCGCGTATCAGCCAAAGCGTCAAATCTTCGAGTTCAAAACCCTGCATACCGCCCCGCCTATTTGAGCAGGTCCCGGAGGGTAAAGGCGATGAGCAGCGAAGCGGGTACGCTCAATATGGCGCACACGGCAAGGCAGGCAAGAACGTTTGCCAACAGCCGCCAGCCTTTCCAACTCAAACATTTGGCCGCAATCAGCAGGCAGGGCAGGCAGATCAGCAGCCATACCAACGCCCATATCGGGTTTGCCTTGGTCGGCGCAAGCCAGCCCTGCATCCGCGCCAGCATAAATATCGCCCACACCAACATGGGCAGGATAAACGCAGCGACAACCCATGCCGCGCCTATTCCCGTGTTTCCGTCCACATTCCAATCATATTTACCCAAAACTTTATTCGGCAGCATAGTCATACTCCACGACCAGCGGCGCATGGTCGGAAAATTTTTCGTCTTTATAAACGTGTGCGGACACGGCTTTGGCGGCAAGTTCGGGCGTAACCATCTGATAATCGATGCGCCACCCGACATCTTTCGCATACGCCTGCCCGCGGTTGCTCCACCATGTATAACCCGGATTATCGGGATAGAGCGTACGCCACATATCCGTCCAGCCCAGCGTATGGATAACCTTGCCTATCCACTCGCGCTCTTCGGGCAGGAAGCCCGAATTTTTCTGATTGCCTTTCCAGTTTTTCAGGTCGATGTTTTGGTGGGCGATGTTCCAGTCGCCGCAAACGACAATGTCGCGTCCTTCGTTTTTCATCGCTTCGAGCATAGGGTAAAACGCATCGAGGAAACGGTATTTCACCTGCTGGCGTTCTTCCGCGCTGCTGCCGCTGGGCAAATAAAGCGAAATGACGCTCAACCTGCCGAAATCGCAACGCACAAACCGCCCTTCCCTGTCGAATTCTTCAATGCCCATGCCGATTTGCACATTGTCGGGTTTGCGTTTGCTGTACACCGCCACACCGCTGTAACCGCGCTTCTCGGCACAATGCCAATAGCCGTGCATCCCGTGCGGATTTTTCATATCGGCAGACAAATCAGCCTCCTGCGCTTTGAGTTCCTGCACGCAGACAATGTCCGCGCCCGATGCGGCGATATATTCATAAAATCCCTTTTTGTAGGCGGAGCGGATGCCGTTGACGTTGGCGGAAATGATTTTAAGCATAATAAAAATAAGTTCTCACAATGTTCCCATACACAAAGCGACACCTGGTGCGGCACCTGGTGCGCCGCCCGGCATTTCCCATTCAACCCTGCCTGCTGAAAACGGTGGGGCTTCAAGCGGGAAATGCCGTCTGAAAACGGAAAAAGGGCAAAAGGCGGTACTTTTCACAAAAACACCTCTTATCTTATTCTCCATAATCTAGTAATTTATTTAATAAGTCATCCAATTCTTTATCATTTAATCCAATTTCATAGAGTACTCTATGCAAACTATAAATCCATCTATTAAAATTATTTTGCTTATTATTGATAATATTAGATATTTTTTTTATTTCCAGAAAGTCTTCCGGGTTAAATCCAAGATCTTTTAATCTGATTTTAATATTATTAATAATATCTTCCATGTTTATTACTTTTGCCCTTTCCGATACAGTTCAACCGCGCCGCCAAGTCGTGCCGCCGGCGTTGTCTTCCAAAATGATTTTGTGTTCGTTCAGAAGGTCGCGGATGCGGTCGGACTCCGCCCAGTTTTTATCCGCGCGCGCCTGTTTGCGGCGGGCGATCAAGTCTTCGATTTCTTCGTTGGAGAGGCCGTCTGAAACCGCCCCGCCTTGCAGGAACTCGGTCGGATCGCGTTGCAGCAGGCCGATGATACCGCCCAAGGCTTTCAGGCAACCGGCGAGGTGCGCATCATTGGTTTTGTTCACCTCACCTGCCAGTTCGAACAACACGGCAACCGCTTCGACCGTGCCGAAATCGTCGTTCATGGCGGCGTAGAAGCGGCGGGTGTAGTCGTTGGCGTTTTCGGACAAATCAAACTCAGCCGCCGGTGTGTTTTTCAAGGTGGTGTACAGACGGGTCAACGCGCCTTTTGCGTCGTCCAGATGCGCGTCGGAGTAATTCAGCGGGCTGCGGTAGTGGGCGCGCAGGATGAAGAAGCGCACGACTTCCGGGTCGTATTGTTTCAACACTTCGCGGATGGTGAAGAAGTTGCCCAACGATTTGGACATTTTTTCGCCGTCCACACGGATGAAGCCGTTGTGCAGCCAGTATTTGACGTGGCTGGCGATGCTTTGCCCGTGGTGGGTTTGCGCGTAGTCGTGGCCGCAGGTATGCCCCGTCGCGCCGACGCTTTGGGCGATTTCGTTTTCATGGTGCGGAAATTGCAAGTCCGCTCCGCCGCCGTGGATATCGAAAGTATCGCCGAACAGGTTTTCGCTCATCGCGGAACATTCGATGTGCCAACCCGGACGGCCGTTACCCCAAGGGCTTTCCCATGCAGGTTCGCCTGCTTTGGCTGCTTTCCACAACACAAAATCAAGCGGATCGCGTTTGAAACCATCGACTTCCACACGCTCGCCTGCACGCAGGTCATCCAACGATTTGCCCGACAATTGTCCGTAAGCGGTAAACTCGCGCACGGCATAGTAAACGTCGCCGTTGGCGGCAGGATAAGCCTTGCCGTTTTGAATCAGGGTTTCAATCATGGCAATCATTTGCGGGATATTTTCCGTTGCCTTCGGCTCGATGTCGGGACGCAACACGCCCAAAGCATCGGCATCTTCGTGCATAGCCTGAATGAAACGCGCGGTCAGTTCGCCGATGGTTTCGCCGTTTTCAGCCGCACGCGCGATGATTTTGTCGTCGATGTCGGTAATGTTGCGCACATAAGTGAGCGGATAACCGCACTCGCGCAGCCAACGGGCAATCATGTCGAACACAACCATCACGCGGGCATGGCCCAAGTGGCAATAGTCATAAACGGTCATACCGCAAACGTACATACGCACGTTTTTAGGGTCGATGGGAGTGAAGGGTTCTTTTTGACGGGTAAGGGTGTTGTAGATGGTGGTCATATTCATCAAGTAAGTTTAGAAATGAGTAACAGTAATGTCATATCCGCGATTTTGGGCGAAATCTAAAAATTCATTGGCTTCATTAACAGCAGGAAATTCACGCATAATTTCAGTTTTAATATTTTCCAACAACGCTTCTGCAATCGGATATTGGCCTCTCAATGCTTTTTCGTACCAACTTATCAAATCATCCTCGGTTACGATGTTTTGAATTCGGCTTTTCCAGCCTATTTGCGTCAGTAATGAAACAATCACCGATTGTTCTGCCTTTTTGCAGACAATGACAATTCTATCTGCGCTAATGGAGGATACAATATCTTCTGCCAACTCTTCGTCTAAAGAGAGATGTTTGACCTGTATGGCCAATCCGAAGTTAGACCACATATCCAACCCTCTATCGGCAGCATTGGTTACGCCTACACGATGGATTTTTGCAGGAAGTTTTAAATGCCCATTTTTCGGCATAGTGATGATTTTTTCGGCAAAATCTTGATATTCCTCCCATAAAAACAGGTTTTCCTTAGCAAAATCAATTGAAACCGTTATGCCTAATTCTGAAACCAATGCATCAAACAACGCATAAACAACGATTTCATATATCTTGTCTATACTTCTTTTCAATCCCGGCTCGAGCCAAAATAAATTTAGAAATTCAGACAGTTGGAAGGAGTATCTGTCTGTATTGCCGACATAAGCCAATGCTTCGCTCATTTGGGAAAAACGATTGAAAAACTGTTGATAAATGTACGATTCTACCCCGCCGTCCGACTGTCTGTTTAATGTTCCCAATACCGCTAGTTTTTCAGGCGGCATTGCATTTTTTTCAAACAGATTATCTTGGAATTTTGCCGATGAAGTAGAAATCCGCCCTAAAAACCGACGGCAGATTTCATCCCTCCAGCGTTTAGATTGGTTGCGGTAAGTATCTAAATTTAAAAAATCCAACTGTTTTATACAACGGTCATGATATAAAATTTCTGCAATTTGAATGGGTTTATAAAGGTGGATACGGGATTTTTTGATAATGCCGTCCAATGCTTCTTTAGCTTGTTGTTCTTCAAACGTCATCCCGCCTCCAATAAATCCAATTGCCCTTTTTGTTCGACCTTGCCGGAAAGAGAAGCGAGCATATTTTCCGCGATGGCTTCTATTACAGGGACGGATACAGAATTTCCGGCGACTTTCCTGACTTGCGAGTAGGGGATATTGATTTCAAAATCATCGGGAAAACCTTGTAATCTTAACATTTCCCTTCCTGTTAGCCTTCTTACTCCGTTTACCACCAAATAATTGTAACTCCCCCCGGCCCTTAAGGCACAGGAATATGGAAGTGCGGAAACATTCCCGCCAATATTTTCATGCCAAATTGATGGAGTGGGAGGGGCTTTTTTTAAGGCTGCCAAACGTTTTTGTTTCAAGGCATCTGATAAAAAATAGTTTGGTTCAACATCTCGGTCGTTTTCCAACAGTTCGCCCAATGGCCGATATTGGTTTATGGGTTCGGGAAAGTAAAAAGGGATGCCGTCTGAAAAACCCACAATATAAATTCTCTCGCGTTTTTGCGGCAATCCGAAATCCAAAGTATTTAAAACCTTAAAATAAACCGTATAACCAAGCTGTTTAAGGGTTTCTAAAATAATACGGAAAGTCCTGCCCGAATCGTGCGTAGTCAGCCGCTTAACGTTTTCCAGAAGAAAAGCCTTCGGCTGTTTGGTTTTCAGGATTTCGGCAATATTGAAAAACAATGTTCCGCGCGTATCTTCAAATCCCAATCCCTTACCTGCGATACTGAAAGGTTGGCACGGAAATCCCGCAAGCAGAATATCATGATCGGGAATATCTGAAGGATCGATGCTGTTAATGTCGCCAAAAGGTTTTTCTCCAAAGTTTGCTTCATACATTTGTCGGGCATATTTGTCCCATTCCGATGAGAATACATTGGTGCACCCGTATTTTTCAAAGCCTAGGCGTATTCCGCCAATGCCTGAAAATAAATCTATTGTTTTATACATAGCACATCTCTGCAGAATGAGCCGCCTGAAAACTTTCAGACGGCATTGTCCTTTTACTCCGGCTTAAACACGCCCGTATCCGTTTTCGGCTGCTGTTCGATAATTTCAACATTTGCCGCCGCTTTCTCCGCTTCGGCTTTCTCGGCTTCAATGCGTTTTTTCTCAGTCAGGTATTGGTTGATTTGGTGTACCAATTCCTGCGTGCCTTGGTGGGTCAGTGCGCTGATTTGGAAAAGGCGCGGGGTTTCCATATCGAATTGGAAACGGTCGTCCGGTTCGGGGTAGTCCCAGCCGACGGCTTCGAGGAAGGCGGCTGTTCGCGCCCGGGCTTCTTCTTCGTCGAGCATATCAAGTTTGTTCAGCACCAGCCAGCGCGGTTTGCCGTAGAGTTCTTCGTCGTATTTGCGCAATTCGTTGATGATGGCGAGGGCTTCTTCGGCGGGGCTGACGGTTTCGTCGAAAGGGGCCAAATCGACAACGTGCAACAATAATCCTGTGCGCGACAGGTGTTTGAGGAAGCGGTGTCCCAAGCCTGCGCCTTCTGCCGCGCCTTCAATCAGGCCGGGGATGTCGGCCATGACGAAGCTGTGGTTTTCGTCGATGCGCACGACGCCCAAGTTTGGATGCAGGGTGGTGAAGGGGTAGTTGGCGATTTTGGGACGTGCGGCGGATACGGCGGTAATCAGGGTGGATTTACCGGCGTTGGGCATGCCTAACAAGCCGACGTCGGCGAGGACTTTAAGCTCGAGTTGCAGGGAACGGGTTTCACCTTCTTCGCCGGGTGTGGATTGTTTGGGTGCGCGGTTGACGGACGATTTAAAGTGGATGTTGCCCAATCCGCCTTTGCCGCCTTTGGCAAGGCAAACGCGCTGTCCGTGGTAGGTGAGATCGGCGACGATTTCATCGGTATCGAGGTCGCGGATGAGGGTGCCGACGGGCATTTTGAGGACGATGTCGTCCGCACCTGCGCCGTAACGGTCGGAACCGTGGCCTTTTTCGCCGTTTTTGGCCTGGTAGCGTTTGACGAAGCGGTATTCGACGAGGGTGTTGGTGTTTTCGTCGGCTTCTGCCCAGACGCTGCCGCCTTTGCCGCCGTCGCCGCCGTCGGGACCGCCGCGCGGTACGAATTTTTCGCGGCGGAAACTGGTTGCACCATTACCGCCTTTGCCTGCGGCGACTTCGATTTTTGCTTCGTCGATAAATTTCATTCAATGCTCTTGTTTGTTGGTTTCAAATAAGGTTCCAGACGGATTGCCGTGTGTTTTGATGCCGTCTGAACAGAATTTCGGACGCTATTATAAGGGATAAGCGGTATTTCAACACGCCGTACCAAAACTATTTGTTCCGCCCATCTTAATGAATTTTTAAGCAAATCTTCAGCCTGCAAACAAAATATATCCAACTTCTTTGGTACAATCGCGCCTTTTTGACATTCCGACCCGACGGAATGTCCGTTCAAACCGTTACATTATGATAAGGATTTTTTTATGAATACAAACCAACCTGCCGTTTACGACCCGTTGACACGAGCGCTGCACTGGCTGACCGTTGCCGGTTTCATCGGCATTCTGACCACCATTGTCCTGTGGACGATTTACGAAGAGGCGGAATGGGCGGGCAGCCTGTTCGGCCTGCACAAATCTTTCGGCTTCCTCACGCTGACGGTGATTGCATTGCGCATCGTGTGGGCGGTTGCCAACCGCGCCAAGCGTCCGCAAAGCGACAGCAAGGCTGCGGCGGCAGGACACGGCATTCTGTACCTGCTCATGCTTGCCGTTCCCGTTATCGGCATGATCCGCCAATACGGCAGCGGCCGCGGCCCGTTGAAAGTGTTCGGCGTTGAAGTGATACAGGGTTCGTCGGAAAAAATCGAGTGGATGGCAAACTTGGGCAACACGTTCCACGGCAATTTGGGCTGGCTGCTGTTTGCCGCCGTCGTCGGACACGTCGCCATGGTCGTCGTCCACCGTATTCAGGGCAGAGATGTTCTGTACCGTATGACGGGACGCGTACGCTGATTGCCTCCCTCTTACGATGCCGGCTTGTCCGGCATCATTTGTTTTTCCATGACAGAGCCAGATCGTACAAAGCTTTTTTTCCCTCGCCCGTGATTTTGGCAGCAAGCTCCGCCGCCTGCTTAGTCGGTAGTTCGGCAGCAAGGATGTTCATCACATTTTGCGCGGATTCGGACAAGCCTTCGTGTTTTTCATCCTGCGCCGGATAAAGCACCAACACCATTTCGCCGCGCGATTGGTTGCCGTCTGCCGCCAATGCCGTCTGAAGCTCCCCGGGCGTGCCGCTCAAAAACGTTTCAAACGTTTTCGTGATTTCGCGCGCCAGCATTAATCGGCGTTCGGGGAACAATTCCGCCATATCGGCAAGCGTCGCCCCGATGCGGTGCGGCGTTTCAAACATGACGATAGGAAATGCCGCCCGCACCCATTTGGCAAACAGTTTCCTACGTTCGCCCGATTTCGGCGGTACAAAACCGTTGAAATAAAAATCGGATTCCGCCACACCAGCCACACTCAAAGCCGCCATCACCGCGCTTGCGCCGACAACAGGGACAACTTTAAACCCGGCCTCGCGCACGCGGCGGGCGAGTTTCGCGCCCGGGTCGCACACGGCCGGCGTACCCGCATCGGAAACCTGCGCCACAACCATGCCGTCTGAAAGATAGCCGATAATCTTGTCTGCCATCTGCCGTTCGTTGTGTTCGCGCACGCTGACGAGTTTGCCCTGAATGCCGTACGCGCTCAAAAGCTGCGCGGTAACGCGCGTATCTTCGGCACAGATGATATCCGCCTTTTGCAATACCGCCAAAGCGCGCAGGGTAATGTCCGCCAAATTGCCGATGGGCGTGGCAACCACGTATAATGTCCCTCCGACGACGCTGTCGGAGGCTTTCTGCAAGTGTTTCTGAAACATAAAAAATGCCGTCTGAAAAACAGACATTATAAAGGTTAAACCGATTATGCGCTTAAACCATAAACAGGGTGCGGCAGGGGAAGATGCCGCGCTTGCCTTTCTCCAATCCCAAGGCTGCACGCTGCTTGCCCGCAACTGGCACTGCGCCTACGGAGAAATCGACCTGATTGTCAAAAACGGCGGCATGGTTCTGTTTGTTGAAGTAAAATACCGCAAAAATCGGCAATTCGGCGGTGCCGCATACAGCATTTCCCCATCCAAATTATTGAAACTGCAACGAAGTGTAGAGTATTATCTGCAACAGAACAGGTTGACAAACGTACCGTGCCGCCTCGATGCGGTACTCATCGAAGGAAACCGCCCGCCCGAGTGGATAAAGAATATTACAGGTTGACGATATGACGACATTACCAGAACGCGTTGCCGCCCATTTTGCCGAAAGCATCCGTGCCAAGCAAGAAGCCGAAAAAGTACTGGTCGAGCCGACCGTACAGGCTGCCGAGCTGATGCTGCAATGTCTGATGAATGACGGCAAAATCCTGGCCTGCGGCAACGGCGGTTCGGCTGCCGACGCGCAGCACTTCGCCGCCGAAATGACCGGCCGTTTTGAAAAAGAACGTATGGAACTCGCCGCCGTCGCCCTGACCACAGACACCTCCGCGCTGACCGCCATCGGCAACGACTACGGCTTCGACCACGTCTTCAGCAAACAGGTACGCGCCCTCGGACGCGCCGGCGACGTATTGGTCGGCATCTCCACTTCCGGCAATTCCGCCAACGTCATCGAAGCCGTCAAAGCCGCACACGAACGCGATATGCACGTCATCGCCCTGACCGGCCGCGACGGCGGCAAAATCGCCGCGATGCTCAAAGACACCGACGTACTGCTCAACGTCCCCTATCCGCGCACCGCCCGCATTCAGGAAAACCACATCCTGCTGATACACGCCATATGCGACTGTATCGACTCCGTACTGCTGGAAGGAATGTAACCCTTTTCAGACGGCATGGCGCAAAGCAATGCCGTCTGAAACGCCCAAGAAAGGAAGCCCCCGATGAAACCCAAACCGCACACCGTCCGCATCCTGACCGCCGCCATTTTCAGCCTTGCCCTTAGCGGCTGCGTCAGCGCAGTAATCGGCGGGGCGGCGGTCGGCGCGAAATCCGCCGTCGACCGCCGAACCACCGGCGCGCAAACCGACGACAACGTTATGGCGTTGCGTATCGAAACCACCGCCCGTTCCTACCTGCGCCAAAACAACCAAACCAAAGGCTACACGCCCCAAATCTCCGTCGTCGGCTACAACCGCCACCTGCTGCTGCTCGGACAAGTCGCCACCGAAGGCGAAAAACAGTTCGTCGGTCAGATTGCGCGTGCCGAACAGGCAGCCGAAGGCGTGTACAACTACATTACCGTCGCCTCCCTGCCGCGCACCGTCGGCGACATCGCCGGCGACACTTGGAACACGTCCAAAGTCCGTGCCACGCTGCTGGGCATCAGCCCCGCCACACAGGCGCGCGTCAAAATCGTTACCTACGGCAACGTAACCTACATCATGGGCATCCTTACCCCCGAAGAACAGGCTCTGGTTACCCAAAAAGTCAGCACCACCGTCGGTGTACAAAAAGTCATCACCCTCTACCAAAACTACGTCCAACGCTGATACCCATGCCGTCTGAACCGCCTTCAGACGGCATTGTCCGACACCACGCACAAGCAAAATGACAAAAAAACCGAACAAACCCTTCAGGCTGACCCCCAAACTCCTGATACGCGCCGTATTGCTCATCTGTATTACCGCCATCGGCGCATTGGCAGTAGGTATCGTCAGCACATTCAACCCGAACGGCGACAAAACCCTCCAAACCGAACCGCAACACACCGACAGCCCCCACGAAACCGAATTCTGGCTGCCAAACGGCGCAGTCGGACAAGGCGCAGCCCGTCCCGAACCGGCTCCGTCCGAACCCGAAAGTGCGGACGGCGAAAACGAAAGCGGCGGCAAACCGCCCCTTCCCGCCCCTGCCAAAAAAAACCGTGCCAAACCGCGCCCTTCGGATGCGTCCCGGGCAGCCGATCCGTTAACCGGCACCGGAACACAAGCCGAAAACACACTCAAAGAAACCCCCGTACTGCCCACAAACGTCCCTCGTCCCGAACCCCGAAAAGAAACACCCGAAAAACAGGCGCAGCCCAAAGAAACACCCAAAGAAAACCATACCAAACCGGACACCCCGAAAAACACGCCGGCCAAACCCCATAAAGAGATTCTCGACAACCTCTTCTGACCCGGCACGGCAGGCACACCCGCAATCCAAGGAAGCATTATGAACGGCATCATCATCAAAACCCCCGAAGAAATCGAAAAAATGCGCGAACTCGGCCGCCTCGTTGCCGAAGCCCTCGACTACATCGGACAATTCGTCAAACCCGGCGTAACCACTAACGAAATCGACAAACTCGTTTACGACTACCACGTCAACGTCCAAGGCGGCTACCCCGCCCCCCTGCACTACGGCAACCCGCCCTACCCCAAATCCTGCTGCACCTCCGTCAACCACGTCATCTGCCACGGCATTCCCGACGACAAGCCGCTCAAAGAAGGCGACATCATCAACATCGACCTGACCATCAAAAAAGACGGTTTCCACGGCGACTCCAGCCGTATGTTTACCGTCGGCAAAGTCTCCCCCATCGCCCAACGGCTGATCGACGTAACCCACGCCTCTATGATGGCGGGCATCGAAGCCGTCAAACCCGGCGCGACGCTGGGCGACGTAGGCTACGCCTGCCAACAGGTTGCCGAAAACGCCGGCTATTCCGTCGTACAGGAATTTTGCGGCCACGGCATCGGGCGCGGTTTCCACGAAGCCCCGCAAGTCCTGCACTACGGAAAAAAAGGACAGGGCCCCGTTCTAAAACCGGGTATGATTTTCACCGTCGAACCGATGATCAACCAAGGCAAACGCCACCTGCGTATCCTCAACGACGGCTGGACGGTCGTAACCAAAGACCGCTCCCTCTCCGCCCAATGGGAACACGAAGTTTTGGTTACCGAAACCGGCTACGAAATCCTCACCGTCAGCCCCACCTCCGGCAAACCCTAACCCCCCTATAAAAACAAACAATGTCGTCTGAAAGAAACGGCAGATATAATATGCAATATAAAAACAGGCTTGACTCGACACATTACAAAAATAAAGCAAATTAAAATTTACGTGGCAACCAAACAAACTTTAAAAGGAATTCCCATGAAAGTATTTGAAGAGATTGAAGACATTAAAGAAATCCGCAAAAAAACCGGTCTTAACCAGATAGACTTCTGGGGCAAGGTCGGCGTTACCCAATCCGGAGGCTCGCGCTACGAAACCGGCCGCAAGATGCCCAAACCCGTACGCGAACTGCTCCGCCTCGTCCATATCGAATGCCTCGATTTAGCAAAAGTCAACAAAAAAGATATGGAAATCGCCGCCCTGTTGAAAAAACACCATCCCGACCTGTATGCCGAATTGTCCAAACAGACCAAGTCTGAAAGAAAAAAACAAGGTTAAACCGCAACCTCCGGATGTCCGGAGGTTTTTTATTTCCGAAGAACGCAAACAATGCCGTCTGAAACACCGGACAGGCTGCCGTACCCCGCCTGCCGCCCCTGCATCAAACCGCCGAACCGCCCGAACCTGCCTTTTTACAAACTTTATCCAATTTCCTGTTTATTTCAAGATACGCCGACATTAAAATGTCAAATAGCCCGAAACGGGCAAACTCCACATCTATCCAAAGGAATAAAAATGAAACTTCTGACCACCGCAATCCTGTCTTCCGCAATCGCGCTCAGCAGTATGGCTGCCGCCGCCGGCACGGACAACCCCACCGTTGCCAAAAAAACCGTCAGCTACGTCTGCCAGCAAGGTAAAAAAGTCAAAGTAACCTACGGCTTCAACAAACAGGGTCTGACCACATACGCCTCCGCCGTCATCAACGGCAAACGCGTGCAAATGCCTGTCAATTTGGACAAATCCGACAATGTGGAAACATTCTACGGCAAAGAAGGCGGTTATGTTTTGGGTACCGGCGTGATGGATGGCAAATCCTACCGCAAACAGCCCATTATGATTACCGCACCTGACAACCAAATCGTCTTCAAAGACTGTTCCCCACGTTAATCAGGCAACAAAAAACAGCGTTTTCAGAAATGAAAACGCTGTTTTTTTGACCCTTTCCCCATTACTCGCAAAGGGGAAAACGATTACCTGCCCCGTGTATCAAAACCTGCCCCGCCGGATGAAGGGCATAACCGGCAGGGGCGACACCAACACCATATGGGGATACGGCTTTTCTTGAAAGATTCGGCTTAAATATCCAACACTTTCGCGGTATAGGCGATAATTTCATCCGCCCTTTCAGGATTTTCATTCAACTTGATGCCGTAACCCGGTACCAGCTCTTTCAGACGGCCTTCCCAAGACGGGGCGCGCTCGGGGAAGCATTGGTGCATAAGGCGGATCATCAGCGGCACGGCGGTCGATGCGCCCGGTGAGGCACCCAACAGTGCGGCAAGCGAGCCGTCGGCGTGGGCGACAATCTCCGTACCAAACTGGAGCACACCGCCTTTTTCGGAGTCTTTTTTAATGATTTGGACGCGTTGCCCTGCGGTGATGAGTTCCCAGTCGTCGGGGTTTGCCTCGGGGTAGTATTCCAGTAGGGAGGCGAAGCGTTCTTCTTTGGTTTTACGCAATTCGCCCAGCAGGTATTTGGTCAGCGGCATATTCGCCCAGCCGGCGCGCAGCATAGGATAGAGGTTGTCCATATGGATGGACAGCGGCAAATCCATAAGCGAGCCTTGCTTGAGGAAGTTGGAACGGAAGCCTGCGTAAGGGCCGAACATAAGGTGGCGTTTGCCGTCCACGTTGCGTGTGTCGAGGTGCGGGACGGACATCGGCGGCGCACCGACGGAAGCCTGCCCGTACACTTTGGCGTTGTGTTGTTCGGCGGTTTCGGGGTTGCTGTTGCGGAAGAACAGGCCGGACACGGGGAAGCCGCCGTAGCCTTTGCCTTCGGGGATGCCGGATTTTTGCAGCAGGGTCAGCGCGCCGCCGCCCGCGCCGAGGAAGAGGAAGCGGGTGCGGAGGGTGAGCTGCCCGTCGGGGTTGCGGGTATCGGCGGTTTTGAGCACCCACGCGCCGTCGGATTCGCGTTTGATGTCTTCGACGTGGCGGTTGAACTCTGTTTTTACGCCCTTGCCCTGCAAATATTTCACCATCTGGCGCGTCAGCCGTCCGAAATCGACATCCGTGCCTTCGGCGGAGTAGTTGGCGGCGACGGGTTGGTTTTCGTCCCGTCCGCGCATAATCAGCGGAGCCCAATCGGAAATTTTGTTCCGATCGGTGGAAAATTCCATATTTTCAAAAAGTTTCTGCGTTTTAAACACATCATAGCGTTTTTGCAGGTAACGGCAGTGGTCTTCATTCATCACCAAAGACATATGCGGCACGGCATTGATGAAGGAATTGTCTTCCAACTTGCCTTCCGCGACCAGCGTCGCCCAAAACTGGCGGCTGACATGAAACTGTTCGGCAATATTGAGGGCGCGCGCCGGATCGATAATCCCATTTGCACCCAGCGGCGCATAGTTCAATTCGCACAGCGCGGAATGCCCCGTGCCTGCGTTGTTCCACGCGTTTGACGATTCCAACGCCACGTCTTCCAAGCGTTCAATCAGGGTGATTTCCCAAGACGGTTCGAGTTCTTTGAGCAAAACGCCCAAAGTCGCGCTCATAATGCCGCCGCCCACCAAGACAACGTCTGTCGCTTCAGCCATGGTTTACTCCTAAAAAAACAGGCATCTTCTGCCCTTATGGTTATTTGCCGTACTACAAACGCCTGAATCGCAAAAGCAGGGGAAACCGGCAATGGTGTGTGTCCGAGTACGCCGTTTCGGGGTTGGAATGCGTTGCAGGTATGGCTTCCGACACCGCTTCAGGGGCTTGTAATATGTTATCGTGAATGTAGTGGATTTTACTGGGAAATGCAAAGATTTTCTGTCGCCCGCCAAGCCGGAGAACTGCGAAATGAAAAATAAAAATAGTTATTTATCCATATATATCAAATTTTTAATAGATAAAAAATCAAAATTGTTTATATATTAATTTTTAAAAGATTGTCAGCATATTGCGTTAAGTTTTTTAAATTTGAAAATACTGCCTCACACCTGCACGCCATACCCTGCCAACCTGCCGGTCAGGATTTCCCTGTTTTTGCACCAATCTTCCCTCAGCATGCTGTATACAACCGTATCGCGCACACTGCCGTCTTTGCGGAGCATGTGCATACGCAGCACGCCGTCTTTTTCCGCACCCAACCGTTCGATGGCACGTTGCGAGGCAAGGTTCAGAATATCCGTGCGCCATCCCACGCAACAGCAAGCCAAAACATCGAATGCATAATCCAACAACATGATTTTGCAACAGGTGTTTATCCGTGTCCGCCGTGCCGATGCCGCATACCATGTGAATCCGATATCCAAACGCGGAATCTGCGGTTCAAAATGATAATACGCCGTTGTCCCGACCACCCTGCCTGCCTCTTCATCGACAACAGCAAACGCCAAACGCGTTGCCAATGCTGTCCCGATATAGTCTGCCACCCTATCCGGATGAGGCGCGGACGTTACCCCCGACTTCCAAACCTCCCCATCGCAAACCGCCTCGCGCAAACCCGTTTCATGATGCACATCCAACGGTTCGAGACGAACGCCGCCCAACGACAAGACCGGCAGTATTATCCTTTCCGACATCCTTTTCTCCCAATATTCCGCCTTCAGACGGCATTTCCGTTCAAAATGCCGTCTGAACGGCTAAAAACACAATATCCCCGCCTCCGACACAAAACCGTCCAGCGGCAGGTCGTGCGCCTCGCGCGGCAGCGTGCCGACCAGTTGGCAGGCAAAGCCTACGCCCACGGTTTTTGCCTGCAAACGGTATTTCATCGCCGCAAGCGTCGCATCATAATAGCCGCCTGCCTGCCCCAAGCGGTAGCCTTCGCGGTCTATGCCGACAAGCGGGACGAGCAATACCGACAAACCGTGCACGCGGATTTTGCGCCCTGCAAACTGCGGCACGTTCAACTTCGCCCTGCCCCGTATGCGCTCCCGTTCCATTCCGCTTTCAGGATACGGCGTAAACCACATCCGCCGCGAACGCGGTTCGATATAAGGCAGATAAAGTTTTACACCGCGTTTTTGCGCGACACGGACAAAGCCGTCCAAACGCAATTCCTTGCCCATCGGCCAATACACGCCGATTTTCCGCCCTTTTTTAATATAACGTTTGAGCAGGCGGTTGATTTTTACCGTTGCCGCCGCCCGCACGTCCCGCCCCATTTGCGAACGCCGCCCGCGCAATTCGCGGCGCAGGGCGCGTTTTTCCTCATTCCTCATTTCAGACGGCCTTTCAGGATTACGGTAGAATGTTGCGATTATAACGATTTTGTTAACATTCAAACAGGACGCACACAATGTGGCACATCGTCGCCATCGGCTATCTTTTTGTTGCCGTTATGTATTCCGCCGCGCAGCCGAGTATTGCGCGCGCCTTGATTTATTTGGTTTTTTGGGCAGTGTTGCCCACCGTATTCACGGTCTTCGTTGTAACCGTCCGCCGCCGCAACCGCCTGATGAGACAGCAGGAACAGGCAGAATTCGAACAGCAGCGCGCACAACGGCAAAAAGACAGTGGCACAAAACCCTGAATCCCTTTTCAGACGGCATCTTATCCGCTATAATTCGTTAGTTTTCCATTTCGGAAACACGCTTTTATTTTTTAAACTTATGCCCACTTTCGCCGAAGGGTGCTTGACAATAGGCTCCGCCTATCAAGTTCTATGCGATTGAATGTGTGCTCTTTAACCCTTTCAAGGAAATAACATGTCTCAAATTACTATGCGTCAGATGATTGAAGCCGGTGTCCACTTCGGTCACCAAACCCGTTTCTGGAACCCGAAAATGGCTCAATACATTTTCGGTGCGCGCAACAAAATCCATATCGTAAACTTGGAAAAAACCCTGCCGATGTTCCAAGAGGCGCAAGAAGCCGTACGCCGTCTGGTTGCCAACAAAGGTACAGTATTGTTCGTAGGTACCAAACGCCAAGCCCGCGACATCATCCGCGAAGAAGCTACCCGTGCCGGTATGCCTTTCGTTGATTACCGTTGGTTGGGTGGTATGCTGACTAACTACAAAACCGTTAAGCAATCCATCAAACGCCTGGAAGAAAAAACTGCTGCCTTGGAAAACGCTGCCGAAGGCGGTTTCAACAAAAAAGAAATTCTGGAAATGCAACGCGACGTTGAAAAACTGGAACGTTCTTTGGGCGGTATCAAAAACATGAAAGGCCTGCCTGACGCGATTTTCGTTATCGATACCGGCTACCAAAAAGGTACTCTGGTTGAGGCTGAAAAACTGGGCATCCCTGTTATCGCCGTAGTCGATACCAACAACAGCCCTGACGGCGTGAAATACGTTATCCCTGGTAACGATGACTCCGCCAAAGCCATCCGCCTGTACTGCCGCGGCATCGCTGACGCAGTTTTGGAAGGCAAAAACCAAGCACTGCAAGAAACTGTAGCCGCTGCCCAAGAAGCTGCTGCCGAGTAATTCGGTATACAGAAGAGGGGCGTTATGCCCCTTTTCTCAAATATGCCGTCTGAACGTCCGTTCGCGGCACACGATTCCCGAATGCGGAAAATCCTTTCCGTATTTCCCAAAAATCTAGGAGATTCAAAATGGCAGAAATTACTGCAAAAATGGTCGCCGATCTGCGCGCCGCTACCGGCTTGGGCATGATGGAATGCAAAAAAGCCTTGGTTGAAGCTGAAGGCAACTTCGACAAAGCCGAAGAAATCCTGCGTATTAAATCTGGTGCGAAAGCCGGTAAACTGGCTGGCCGTACTGCTGCCGAAGGCGTATTGGCTTACGCGATCAACGGCAATGTCGGCGCATTGGTCGAAGTAAACTGCGAAACCGACTTCGTTGCTAAAGACGCGGGCTTCGTAGAATTTGCCAACTTCGTTGCTAAAACCGCTGCCGAGAAAAAACCGGCTTCTGTTGAAGAACTGAGCGCACTGGTTGAAGCAGAACGTAAAGCCATCATCGCTAAATTGGGCGAGAACATGTCTGTTCGCCGCTTCCAAGTGATCGACACTGCCAACCAACTGGTTGCCTACATCCACGGTGCTTTGGCTACCGAAGGCGTATTGGTTGAGTACAAAGGCTCTGAAGACGTAGCACGCAAAATCGGTATGCACATCGTTGCCGCTAAACCACAATGCGTAAGCGAAGCCGAAGTAGATGCTGAAACTGTTGAAAAAGAACGCCACATCTACACCGAGCAAGCTATCGCTTCCGGCAAACCTGCCGACATCGCCGCTAAAATGGTTGAAGGCCGTATCCGCAAATTCTTGGCCGAAATCACTCTGAACGGCCAAGCATTCGTGATGAACCCTGACCAAACTGTTGCCCAATTCGCTAAAGAAAACGGCACTGAAGTGATCAGCTTCGTACGCTACAAAGTAGGCGACGGTATCGAGAAAGCCGTTGTTGACTACGCAGCCGAAGTTGCTGCCGCTGCTAAAGTGTAATGTAAGGCACTTATGAAAAAGAAAGCACCTGGATTCCAAACGAATCAGGGTGCTTTTTTTTGAGAAAACCGTTTACGGTACCTATTTTAAGACGACCGAATATTCAGGCCGTCTGAAAACAAAACAATATAGTGGATTAAATTTAAACCAGTACAGCGTTGCCTCGCCTTGCCGTACTATTTGTACTGTCTGCGGCTTCGTCGCCTTGTCCTGATTTAAATTTAATCCACTATAACAGAACGACACACCATATCATTGTAATTCCGACCGTTTGAAAATTCAGACGGCCCAAACTCCGACCGACGACATTCAAGAAAGCAAGGTATCCCATGACACAGCAAATCAAATACAAACGCGTATTACTGAAACTCTCCGGCGAATCCCTGATGGGTTCCGATCCGTTCGGCATCAATCACGACACCATCGTTCAAACTGTCGGCGAAATTGCCGAAGTCGTTAAAATGGGCGTGCAAGTCGGCATCGTTGTCGGCGGCGGTAACATTTTCCGCGGCGTATCTGCACAAGCAGGCAGCATGGACCGCGCCACTGCCGACTACATGGGCATGATGGCAACCGTGATGAACGCGTTGGCACTCAAAGACGCATTTGAAACCTTGGGCATCAAAGCGCGCGTACAATCCGCACTGTCTATGCAGCAAATCGCTGAAACTTACGCCCGCCCTAAAGCCATCCAATACCTTGAAGAAGGCAAAGTTGTGATTTTCGCCGCCGGTACCGGTAACCCGTTCTTTACGACCGACACTGCCGCCGCATTGCGCGGCGCAGAAATGAACTGCGACGTGATGCTCAAAGCCACCAACGTCGACGGCGTGTACACCGCAGACCCAAAAAAAGACCCGTCCGCAACACGCTACGAAACCATTACTTTTGACGAAGCCTTGAACAAAAATCTCAAAGTCATGGACGCCACCGCTTTCGCCCTTTGCCGCGAACGCAAACTCAATATTGTCGTCTTCGGCATCGCCAAAGAAGGCTCGCTCAAACGTGTAGTAACCGGTGAAAACGAAGGCACGCTGGTTCACTGCTGATTGCCCATAAGGCCGGCAGATATAGTCGCATATGGGCTTCAGACGGCCATTTATTATATGGAGATTAACAAGCCTAGAGCCATCCTGCCTTATACATCAATTTTTCATATGCCGACTATATTGCCTTCCATTTGAAAATGCCGTCTGAACAATGTTCAGACGGCATTTTTCCTTTCAGTGGGCAAACCGCCTTGCAGCAGGCGGACAAAATCGGCATAAGGGCAACGCCGTACTCATTACCCGCACCGATTTCAACCTGTTTTGCCGTTTTGACGAACCAAGCATCCCCGATTACAGCACCTTATGCCGTTACCGCAACCGGTTGGCGCAAGGCGACACCCTGTCCGAACTGCCGGGACTGATTAACCGGCAACTGACCGAAAAAAGCCTATAGTGGATTAAATTTAAACCAGTACAGCGTTGCCTCGCCTTGCCGTACTATTTGTACTGTCTGCGGCTTCGTCGCCTTGTCCTGATTTAAATTTAATCCACTATAAAATACACCGCCGCCATTGCAACCGCAAATCCCGCTATGTGCGGGCAGCCTATTGAAAACCAAACCACAAAACCAGTAAAGAAATATTTTATTTAATTTATGATTTATTTACAATCTTGATACAATTTGTCTTTCATCAAAGGAGAAAATCTATGCAAGCACGGCTGCTGATACCTATTCTTTTTTCAGTTTTTATTTTATCCGCCTGCGGGACACTGACAGGTATTCCATCGCATGGCGGAGGTAAACGCTTCGCGGTTGAACAAGAACTTGTGGCCGCTTCTGCCAGAGCTGCTGTTAAAGACATGGATTTACAGGCATTACACGGACGAAAAGTTGCATTGTACATTGCCACTATGGGCGACCAAGGTTCAGGCAGTTTGACAGGGGGTCGCTACTCCATTGATGCACTGCTTCGCGGCGAATACATAAACAGCCCTGCCGTCCGTACCGATTACACCTATCCACGTTACGAAACCACCGCTGAAACAACATCAGGCGGTTTGACAGGTTTAACCACTTCTTTATCTACACTTAATGCCCCTGCACTCTCGCGCACCCAATCAGACGGTAGCGGAAGTAGGAGCAGTCTGGGCTTAAATATTGGCGGGATGGGGGATTATCGAAATGAAACCTTGACGACTAACCCGCGCGATACTGCCTTTCTTTCCCACTTGGTACAGACCGTATTTTTCCTGCGCGGCATAGACGTTGTTTCTCCTGCCAATGCCGATACAGATGTGTTTATTAACATCGACGTATTCGGAACGATACGCAACAGAACCGAAATGCACCTATACAATGCCGAAACACTGAAAGCCCAAACAAAACTGGAATATTTCGCAGTAGACAGAACCAATAAAAAATTGCTCATCAAACCAAAAACCAATGCGTTTGAAGCTGCCTATAAAGAAAATTACGCATTGTGGATGGGACCGTATAAAGTAAGCAAAGGAATTAAACCGACAGAAGGATTAATGGTCGATTTCTCCGATATCCAACCATACGGCAATCATACGGGTAACTCTGCCCCATCCGTAGAGACTGATAACAGTCATGAGGGGTATGGATACAGCGATGAAGTAGTGCGACAACATAGACAAGGGCAACCTTAATTCACACTACCATAACCGCTTGCTACCAAGGAAAACAAAATGAAATTGCCTATTCAAAAATTCATGATGCTGTTTGCAGCAGCAATATCGTTGCTGCAAATCCCCATTAGTCATGCGAACGGTTTGGATGCCCGTTTACGCGATGATATGCAGGCAAAACACTACGAACCGGGTGGTAAATACCATCTGTTTGGTAATGGTCGCGGCAGTGTTAAAAATCGGGTTTACGCCGTCCAAACATTTGATGCAACTGCGGTCGGCCCCATACTGCCTATTACACACGAACGGACAGGATTTGAAGGTGTTATCGGCTATGAAACCCATTTTTCAGGACACGGACACGAAGTACACAGTCCGTTCGATCATCATGATTCAAAAAGCACTTCTGATTTCAGCGGCGGTGTAGACGGCGGTTTTACTGTTTACCAACTTCATCGAACAGGGTCGGAAATTCATCCCGTAGACGGATATGACGGGCCTCAAGGCGGCGATTATCCGGAACCACAAGGGGCAAGGGATATATACAGCTACTATGTCAAAGGAACTTCAACAAAAACAAAGATTAATATTGTTCCTCAAGCCCCATTTTCAGACCGTTGGCTAAAAGAAAATGCCGGTGCCGCCTCTGGTTTTCTCAGCCGTGTGGATGAAGCAGGAAAACTGATATGGGAAAGCGACCCCAATAAAAATTGGTGGGCTAACCGTATGGATGATGTTCGCGGCATCGTCCAAGGTGCGGTTAATCCTTTTTTAATGGGTTTTCAAGGAGTAGGGATTGGGGCAATTACAGACAGTGCGGTAAGCCCGGTCACAGATACAGCCGCGCAGCAGACTCTACAAGGTATTAATCATTTAGGAAATTTAAGTCCCGAAGCACAACTTGCTGCCGCAAGCCTATTACAGGACAGTGCTTTTGCGGTAAAAGACGGCATCAATTCCGCCAGACAATGGGCTGATGCCCATCCGAATATAACTGCAACAGCCCAAACTGCCCTTGCCGTAGCAGAGGCCGCAGGTACGGTTTGGAGAGGTAAAAAAGTAGAACTTAACCCGACTAAATGGGATTGGGTTAAAAATACTGGTTATAAAAAACCTGCTGCCCGCCATATGCAGACTTTAGATGGGGAGATGGCTGGTGGGAATAAGCCAGCGAAGCAAGCTACTCCTAATGGCAAAGCTGGCGTTTCTACACAACAATCTTTGCAAAATAGTCTCGTTCCACAAAAAAATTATACGCATACTACCTATAATGGTGGATCAGCTATTACAGATGGCAAATATATTACTGACCCTCTCAGTATGGTACGACACAAACCTGATGCATCTAGTCTAGACAAGATAGATAGCAAAAGTTTATTTAAATCAGATGTTGATGCGGAAAAAGCTACATTAGATGCTGCTAGATATGCAGATAAACATAATTTATGGGATAGTCAAAATAAGGCAAAAGTTCCAACGAACGACGTAGTTGGCTATACAGACGGAAAACCGACACATATAATTAACATTTATCGTAGAAAGCCGAATAAAGATGGGATTAGACCTGTGCATGGAACACCAGGTAAGGAACGTTGATTTATGAAAATTTATAATTTAGATAATATTATAACTTCATCAGCATTGAGTCTGTATAAATCCACTTGGGTTAAGTTAGATTTAATATCTTGTGCTAAATTTATCATAGAAGGAACGGATTTTACTTTTGATTGGGATGAAGGAATTGAAAATTGGATAGTTTTTTTTCATAAAAACAAAGTTATTGGTTATTTGTGTGCAAAATTACCTTTTGCTATATTAGACAACGAACAATTAAAAAATCAGCTATATCACAAATATCCTCATGTATTAACCTTACAAATTAAAAATATTGAAACTGAAAAAATATCTTTAAATGTAAACATTTGTAGATTAACGTTATGCCCATCATTTCATGATGAACATGATACGCTTGTTTGTTCAGTGCAAGATTTTTATGTAAATACTGTTTAACTAGCAAGCGCAGGCTGGATTAAAACCTAATTCATTGATAAAAAACATAAAACAAGCATCCTGAAATTTTTCAGGCTGCTTTTTTGTTGGGTTTAGTAACCCAATCTACTCGCTGAAAATTAGCAGAGGACGTAAATGGCTATTTATGACTTAAACGAAATCGTAACCCGTGCTGCATTAGGTACATATAAAGGAAAATGGCGAAACATGGATTTTGAGCAAGTTCTACAAAACATTGTTCAGCAACCGTAGGTCGGATTCTCGAATCCGACATTTTTCAACAGCGTTTTTTCGGAAACGATAAACGCGTCAAATATTTTTGTCGGATACAAATATCCGACCTACATCTCTGCGCAGCAAACTTTACAAGATATTAATGAATTAGGAAATTTAAGTCCGGAAGCACAACTTGCTGCCGCGAGCCTATTACAGGACAGTGCTTTTGCGGTAAAAGACGGTATCAATTCCGCCAGACAATGGGCTGATGCCCATCCGAATATAACTGCAACAGCCCAAACTGCTCTTGCCGTAGCAGAGGCCGCAGGTACGGTTTGGAGAGGTAAAAAAGTAGAACTTAACCCGACCAAATGGGATTGGGTTAAAAATACCGGCTATAAAAAACCTGCTGCCCGCCATATGCAGACGTTGGACGGTGAGATGGCAGGAGGAAACAAGCCAGTTGTTAAATCTATCAGACCAACTACGCGAGATGAATTACGTCAAGCATTGCAAGAACAAGGTTTTAGACGTACTGGTTCAGATGCGGCTCAATATGAAACATGGAAAGGTCCTGATGGCGTGAAAATAGATATTCGTCCAAATGGAGAGGTTATAAGAACCCAAAGAGTGCCGCGAACCGATGGTGTACAGGGAAAATATCCGCAACGACAAGATTATGAAGGCAATCCATTGCCAAATAATCATCATCATTCTGGATACTTTGTCAAATGAAAATGAAAAAAAATATTTTTCACAATGTAAGCCTTTATGAAATAATCTTTTCCGATAATGGAAATACCCTTACATTATCTTTTACAGATACAATTGAAGGTAATTATTTCGGATATATCAAATGCAGTAATATTTTGAATTTTAAATTAGATACAAATAATTTCGTAGATTATGAGGATAAGGAAGATAGCTTGTTTCCCTTGTTTATACCCGAAATAGAGCTATATAAATACCAATTTTATAGTGAAATTATTATTGATGTAGGGATTATTATAAAAATATCTGCTGAAACAATTAATTTTGAGCCACTGGGAAAATAGTAACTGCTTTCCCAGCAGCCGTAGCAACTGTATTTTTACCCGACGGGGTAAAAATACAGTTGCTACATCTCTGCGCAGCAGACTCTACAAGGTATTAATAATTCAGGAAAATTAAGCCCGGAAGCACAGCTTGCTGCCGCGAGCCTATTACAGGACAGTGCTTTTGCGGTAAAAGACGGTATCAATTCCGCCAGACAATGGGCTGATGCCCATCCGAATATAACTGCAACAGCCCAAACTGCTCTTGCCGTAGCAGAGGCCGCAGGTACGGTTTGGAGAGGTAAAAAAGTAGAACTTAACCCGACCAAATGGGATTGGGTTAAAAATACCGGCTATAAAAAACCTGCTGCCCGCCATATGCAGACTGTAGATGGGGAGATGGCAGGTGGGAATAAACCTATTAAATCTTTACCAAACAGCACCGCTGAAAAAAGAAAACAAAGTTTTGAGAAGTTTAGTAGTAACTGGAGTTCAGCAAGTTTTGATTCAGTGCACAAAACACTAACTCCCAATACACCTGGTATTTTAAGTCCTGATAAAGTTAAAACTCGATACACTAGTTTAGATGGAAAAATTACAATTATAAAAGATAACGAAAACAACTATTTTAGAATCTATGATAGTTCACGAAAACAGTATCTCGATTCAAATGGTAATGTTGTGAAAACCGGTAATTTACAAGGTAAGCAAGCAAAAGATTATTTACAACAACAAACTCATATCAGGAACTTAGACAAATGAATGAACACAACCTGTTAATTTTCTGTTTAAAAGACAATGTTTCAATTAGTGAATATACTGAAATGGTTGATTGGGCTTATAAAAACATTCAATCTGAAACAGTTGTAGAAATCACGGAAAATCAAATTATTGAATATCAAAATCGTGGATTATGGGGGCTTGTTTCTGAAATTACCGATAATTGGTTATTTGGACCAAGTGAGGGGGATTGGCTAATAGATAAGGAAAGTATTTTGGCTGTAAAAGAAAAATTACAAAATTCAGATTTTTCTACAGAGCCCTTAGTGAAAAATATTATTCATGTACTTGAATATGCTATAAAAAATGAAAAAACAGTAATTTTTCATTTTTGAAACTAAATAATAATGTCAATGCTGTCGGGGACAGTTTTTCTTTGCAAAGGTCTTGGATGGCACGTTCCTACAAACCGTTTTCCTTACAGATTCAACCGGTTATCTGTTATTCCGCCCGTTTTCCTTTGATGATTCCGGTTTTTCAACCGCCGTTTTATATTTCTTCGTCAATAAACTCATCTTCATGCCGCAAGTTGCGGATAAAGGTTTCAAAATCAGGGGCAAGTTCGACTATTTCAAAATCCGATTCTTGTTCGACAAACACCACTTTCGGCTCGCCGTCTTTGCCGCACGCCCGATAGTCTAAGGCAAACAGGGCATGACCGCCTGACGGGTCGTTGGCAAAATACACACCGATGGGCGGATATTCCCATTCTTCCAGCCAAAGTTTTTGCCCTGTTTCGCCGCACAAACTCCCTTCTTTTTCAAAACCGATTCCCGATACCTCGCAAATTTGCACATGATTTTCCGCCCACGAATTTCTCTGCGTGGTCGAAAAGCAGTTTTTGACAAATATCCCGCCGTTTTGTACTGCCATCAATTCAATAAAACTTTGCGGCAATTTATAGCCTAGCTCACTTTCTACGGCAGCCAAAATTTCAGGGGTAAACGGGGCTTCTTTGTAATTTTCATCCGCCCAACTGTCGGATTCCCATACGGAGGACAAATCAAAATCTTTAAAAACTTGGGACATAATGTTCTTCCTTATTGATTTCAGCTATAAACAGGGGGTTGGGTATTCATACCCGGCTTTTACCGTCCGTCATTCCCACGCAGGTGGGAATCTAGGACGTGGAATCTAAAGAAACCTTTTATCCGATAAGTTTCCGTGCCGAAAGGTCTGGATTCCCGCCTGTGCGGGAATGACGGCGGAGGTTTCGGCAAAATTTGTTGTTACCGGATTCAGACGGTCTTTTGCCTTGTCCTTGCTACAGTTTTTTTCCGTAGGTCGAATTCTCGAATCCGACATTTTCCAACAGCGGTTTTTCGGAAACGATAGACGTGTCAAATGTTTTTTTGTCGGATACGAATATCCGACCTACATCTCTATTTGCTCCGTATGTGTACATTGTAGCGTGGGCTTCATCCACGATAATGACGGCTAAAAATGCCGTCTGAAATTTTGGGCTTGATTCATAGGAAAAGCCCACGCTACGGGTTTCTATTCTCTCCTGCTAAGGTTTTTGCCGTAGGTCGGATACGAATATCCGGCCTGCATTTCAAATTTACATCGCTTCCAATTTTGCAAACTTGGTATCCAACTCTTTCACGCCTTGTTTGCCGAAGTTGATGGTCAGTCGGGCGGATTCGCCTTTGTCCACGGCATCGATGATGACGCCGGTGCCGAATTTGGCGTGGCGGACGTTTTGTCCGATACGGAAGCCTGCGTAGGTTTGCGGCTGTTTGTAGTCGTCGATGATTTTGTCTTTGAACGTGGCGGTTTGGCGCGTGTTGCCGTAGCTATCGTAGGCCGGTTTTTTGACGGACAGGTAGTGCAATACTTCGGGCGGGATTTCTTCGACGAAGCGGGAGACGATGCCGAATTGGGTTTGCCCGTGCAGCATGCGTTGTTGCGCCATGGTGATGTAGAGGCGTTTGCGGGCGCGGGTGATGGCGACGTACATGAGGCGGCGTTCTTCTTCGAGGCCACCGCGTTCGGCGAGGCTCATTTCGCTGGGGAAGCGGCCTTCTTCCATGCCGGTGAGGAAGACGGCGTTGAATTCCAAGCCTTTGGCGGCGTGGACGGTCATGAGTTGGACGGCTTTTTCGCCCGCGCCTGCTTGGTTTTCGCCGGATTCGAGGGCGGCGTTGCTTAGGAAAGCGAGGATGGGGAAGGCGGGGTCGTCTGAAATGTTTTCGGGCAGGATTTCGAAGTTGCTGTCTTCGGGTTTGAACTCGATGGCGGCGTTGACGAGTTCGTCGAGGTTGTCGAGACGGTCTTGGTTGTCGCCTTTTTGGGTTTTGTAGTGTTCGGTCAGGCCGCTGTCTTTGAGGATGCCGACGATGATTTCGGGCAGGGGCAGTTGTCCGACTTGGTTGCGCAGGGCTTCAATCAGGCGGATGAAGGCGGCAACTTTGGCGGCTTTTGCGCCGGCATTGCAGGCTGCCTGCCAGAGGGTGATGCCTTGTTCGTTTGAGGCTGTCTGAAGGTTTTCGACGGTGCGTGCGCCGATGCCGCGCGGCGGGAAGTTGATGACGCGCAAAAGGGCGTTGTCGTCGTCGGGATTGACGGCGAGGCGCAGGTAGGCGAGCGCGTGTTTGATTTCTTGGCGTTCGTAAAAGCGCAAGCCGCCGTAGATTTTGTAGGGAATGCCGCTGCGGAACAGGCTTTGTTCGATAACGCGGGATTGGGCGTTGCTGCGGTAGAGGACGGCGATTTCGTCCAAATCCCAGCCTTCGCGTTCGAGTGCTTTGGTTTCGTCAACGATGAATTGGGCTTCTTCGAGGTCGGTAAAGGCGGAGTAGTAGCGGATTTTGTCGCCTGCTTCGGCGTCGGTGCGCAGTTTTTTGCCGAGGCGTTCGTCGTTGTTTTCGATAACAGCGTTGGCGGCGGCGAGGATGTTGCCGACGGAGCGGTAGTTTTGTTCGAGCTTGACGGGCGCATCGATGTGGAATTCTTCCATCAGCGCGGTCATGTTGCCGACGTTTGCGCCGCGGAACCGGTAGATGCTTTGGTCATCGTCGCCGACGGCAAAGACGGCGGCGTGGTTGCCGGCAATCAGTTTCAGCCAGGCGTATTGCAGTTTGTTGGTGTCTTGGAACTCGTCGACCAGAATGTGGTTGAAGCGGTTTTGGTAATGTTGGCGCAGGATTTCGTTGCTTTGCAGCATTTCGTAGCTGCGGAGCATGAGTTCGGCGAAATCGACCACGCCTTCGCGTTGGCAGATTTTGTCGTATTCGGCGTAGCATTCAATCATGCGGCGTGTGTGCGGATCGGGCGTACTCAAGACGGAAGCGCGCAAACCGGATTCTTTTTGCGCGTTGATAAAGCCTTGCAGCGAACGCGGCGCGATGATTTCTTCGGCGATATTGAGGCTTTTGAGCAAGCGTTTAATCAGGGAAAGCTGGTCGCCGCTGTCGAGGATTTGAAAGGAAGACGGCAGACCGGCATCTCGGTGGTGCAGCCGTAGAAAGCGGTGGCACAAGCCATGAAACGTGCCGAGCCACATGGCGCGGACGTTGATAGGAATCATCGCGCCGAGACGTGTTTGCATCTCTTTGGCGGCTTTGTTGGTAAACGTTACCGCCATAATGCTGTGCACACTGGCTTGTCCGCTTTGCAGAAGCCATGCGATACGCGTGGTCAGTACGCGCGTTTTGCCGCTGCCCGCGCCTGCCAACACAAGGGCGGATTGTGGCGGCCAGGTTACGGCGGAAAGTTGTTCAGGGTTCAAGCCTTGCAGCAGGTTGGGGGCGGATTGGTCGGGAAACATAGGGATGCCGTCTGAAAAGTGGAATGCGCTATTTTAATAGAAACGGAAGGATGCCGTTTGAAAACGAAATAAAAACTGTACGATAGCGGCCGGCGGCGGCATAGGGCGGGTGCGCCGACATTATCTGAGTTGCAGCAGGTCTTTTCTAACCAGTTCTTCCAAAGGCATACCCAGCGCATCGGCAATCTGACCCATCACATCAATGGAAACCGAACGGCTGCCGCGTTCTATTTCACTGATATAGGTTTTGCTTACGCGCGCACTGAAAGCCAACTCTTCTTGAGAAAGCTCTTTCAAACGCCTGACCTGCCTCATATTTTGGGCGAAGATAAGGCGGTAGGGGTTTGGGGTGGTCGGTTTTTCCATGCAGGGAGTATGGAAAAATCCTAATATTCAAACAATAAACTATAGCTTGTTAAAATAAAACTATAGTTGAATAAATTTGTAAAATAGAATAATATTTCAAATGCAACACATCAAAATTTTTTAAATTTTATTCAGAAGGGTAAAAAATGAGAGTAAACCGTATTGCTTTGATGTCGGTATCGGCAGCCCTCTTGGCTGCCTGCGCCACACCGTATGTATATTGGCATAAGGACGGGGGCTCCAAGCAAGAGGCACTCGACCAATTGGGCTACTGCCGCAAAGATGTCGATGCAAACCGTTTGGAAAAACAGAAAGCCGCCAAGCTGGTTTTCTACTGCATGAAAGCCAACGGTTACAGCCTGATGAGGGGATACCGTTAAGCAGGCTCAAGACCGCCCGGCGACGGTTGGCACGCGGCCGGGCGCGGGGAAGCCTTATATATTGCACCCAGCCAAAGGGGCGCATTACTTTTTTTCCCGCAAATCCTGAAAACAAGGCGGTATCCGGATGGGTTTCAATCCCGCAACGGCGAGGAAAATATTTTGTATCCGATAGGGCGGTTTGCCGCCCGAACTTAGGAATAACCGCCTTGCAACAGCCGGAATCGTACCGATTGTTCAAACACCGCCGGAACAAACGGCTGGGTTTCAAAATAGTGCCGCGAAACAGGCTGGGGCGGATAAAGTTGTTTTAGTCCGAAAAATTAACAGACCATATTTTAATATAGTGTTGATAGATATAATTATCTTCAATGTATTCAATATGATAACTTTCTTCCCAACCGAAAAATAATTGTCTTTTCCCTTGCAGATAATTGAAATCGACAGATTACTAAAACACAACCAGTTAAAATAGCTTCAAATGATGGCAAAATGCGTATCCGGCATTTCAGACCGGCAAATCCGCACCATCTGAAAACACAGCCGGAGCCCGATGCCGTCTGAAACCCGAATTGTCGGGCTTCAGACAGCATGGGTCGGGTTTTGGGTTTCAACCGTCGCGCGCAACTAAATAGGTATCCAGGCTACGGCTTGCCGGTACCGATTTTGTGATAGCGCAAAAACAATTGAAAAAACAGTTAAAATTAAGACATTTTCCAATGCCTGCAAAAATTCCGTATCAAAAAATAACCACTGCACACAAGCTGATATAAATAATGATTTCAAAGCAATAAAAATGAGAAATCCAACCTTATCCAAATTTTCGTTATCGTCCCAAAATATGTTTGTCAACGGACACCATAAATACTTTGTCATTAACTTAGACATCCCAAAAATTGGAACATATAAGGTAAGCGTAATGAACCATACAAAAATATTAGCGTATCTTCCAGTCATTGAGATTTCAGGAAAATACATTCCAATATATTTGGCCTGACTCAAATAAAGCCGATTTGTACCAAAAGGGTCGTAGAATAAAATCGGCATAGGAAAAGATACCAAAATAATCAAATAAGTAAGTGTATAAAAAGACACTTCGCCAATAAATTTTTTTACTTCATACCTCCTCTTGGCTTTTATATCATTAGGATAAAACAACGTATCTTGAACAGGTATCCGATCAGAATTTCCAGATACCCATTCTTGACATTTATATCTGGATTTTTTCCATAAACCGGTAAATATACCTACAATAATAGCTGTAACAATACCGCAAACAATATTTAATACTATTGATTTCCAATCATTTGAATCAAGTATTTTACTTCCTTAAATTTTGATAAATCAAAACGTAACAGTTCAATACTTGTGCATTCTCAATGCGCCTCTTCCCAATTCTCCCCTACGCCAACCTCAGCCACCAGCGGTACATCCAATAATCCGCCGTCCACTTTCGCCATAATCTGCGGCAGTTTTTCTTTGACAAAATCCAGTTCGGTTTCAATGACTTCCAGCACCAGTTCGTCATGCACCTGCATGACCAGTTTGCTGCCGATGCCGTCTGAAAGCCAGTTTCGCACGTCTATCATGGCGCGTTTGATGAGGTCGGAGGCGGTGCCCTGCATGGGGGCGTTGATGGCAGCGCGTTCGGCTCCTGCGCGGGCGTTGGCGTTTTTGTTGCGGATGTCGGGCAAATAGAGCCTTCTGCCGAACAGGGTTTCGACGTAGCCTTGGGCGGCGGCTTGTTCTTTGGTGCGCTGCATGTATTCGGCGACGCCGGGGTAGCGGGCGAAGTAGCGGTCGATAAAGTTTTTGGCGGAAAGGTTGTCGATGCCCAATGATTTTGCCAAACCGTATTGCCCCATACCGTAGATTAAGCCGAAGTTGATGGTTTTGGCGTAGCGGCGTTGCTCGGGCGAGACGTTTTCGGGCGCAGTGCCGAACACTTCGGCGGCGGTGCGGCGGTGTACGTCTTCGCCGTTTTGGAACGCGGCAATGAGGGTTTTGTCGCCGGAGAGGTGCGCCATGATGCGCAGTTCGATTTGGGAATAGTCGGCGGAAACGATGACGCTGCCTTGCGGTGCGGTGAAGGCGCGGCGCACGCGTCGGCCTTCGGCGGTGCGGATGGGGATGTTTTGCAGGTTGGGGTTGTTGCTGGCGAGGCGGCCGGTAATGGCGACGGCTTGGGCGTAGGTGGTGTGCACGCGGCCGTCTTTGGGGGAAATCATTTCGGGCAGTTTGTCGGTGTAGGTGGATTTGAGCTTCGCCAGGCTGCGGTTTTGCAGGATGATTTTGGGCAGGGGGTAGTCGGGCGCGAGCTGTTCGAGCACGGCTTCGTTGGTGGAAATGCCGCCTTTGGTGGTTTTTTTCAGGCCTTTGGTGGGAATGCCCATTTTGTCAAACAGGATTTCTTGAAGCTGTTTCGGCGAATTGAGGTTGAACGGCTGGCCTGCAGCGGCATAGGCTTCTTGTTCGAGCTTCATCAGCTCTGCGCCGAGTTCGGCGCTTTGGCGGGCGAGCTCGGCGCGGTCGATTTGTACGCCGTTTCGTTCCATTTCAAACAATACTTGCGCGACGGGCAGCTCCATTTTTTCATACATTTCAAGCTGTTTGGCGTCCATTTGCACGCGCAGGTGCGCTTCGAGCCGCAGGGCGAAATCGGCGTCTTGTGCGGCGTATTCGGTCGCCTGCCCGATGGCGACGTCGGCAAAACCGATTTGCTTCGCGCCTTTGCCGCACAGCGATTCGTAGGTAATGGTTTCCAAGCCCAGCCAACGTTCGGACAATTCGTCCAAGCCGTGTCCGAGATGGCTCTCGATGATGTAGGAAGCGAGCATGGAATCGCCGGCAATGCCGTTCAGGGCGATACCGTAATTGGCGAAAACATGTTGGTCGTATTTGAGGTTTTGCCCGATTTTTTTCAGGGCGGGGTTTTCCAAATGCGGTTTCAGACGGCCTAATACGTCTTGCAAATCAAGTTGTTCGGGCGCTGCGGTCAGGCTGTGTCCTACGGGGATGTAAACCGCTTCGCCTGCTTGGAACGCGATGCTGATGCCGACCAGCGAGGCGTTCATCGCGTCTAATGACGTGGTTTCCGTATCGATGCCGATTGTGTTCGCCCGCGACAGTTTGTCCAACAAAGCGGCAAACTGCGCTTCGGTGGTAACGGCTTGATAATCCAGCCTTTCGGGGGCGGTGGCTTTTTCAGCTTGTTTTTCAGACGGCATTTCCGCATTCAAAGCCGCCTGCTCGCCGATGCTGTCGCTGCCGAACACATCATCGGTCGAGCCGGTATTCATGTTTGATTCCGCTTCTTTCAGCCAGGTGCGGAAGCCCCAGCGTTTGAAATCGACCGCAAGCTGCGACCATTTCGGCGAAGTGCGGCGCAGGCTTTCGATGCCGTCTGAAAGCTCGGTGTGCAAGTCCACATCGGTTTTAATCGTCACCAAATCATACGACAGCGGCAGTTGGGGCAGCGCAGCTTGCAGGTTTTCGCCGACCTTGCCCTTGATTTCCGCAGCGTGTTCCACCACACCGGCCAGCGAGCCGTAGGCTTCCAGCCACTTCACCGCTGTTTTAGGGCCGCACTTCTCCACGCCCGGCACGTTGTCCACCTTATCGCCCATCAGCGCAAGATAATCGCGGATTTGGTCGGGGCGCACGCCGAATTTTGCCTTCACGCCTTCAATATCCAGCGTTTCTCCGCTCATCGTGTTCACCAGCGTAACGCGCTCGTTCACCAACTGCGCCATGTCCTTATCGCCGGTAGATACCACCACGTTCCACCCTGCTTCGCTAGCCATCTTAGCCAAAGTGCCGATAACGTCGTCCGCTTCCACTTGCGGAATCACCAGCACCGGCCAGCCCATCAAGCGCACCAAATCCGGCAGTGCTTCCGCCTGCGGGCGCAAATCGTCCGGCATCGGCGGTCGCGTCGCTTTGTATTCTTCAAACATTTGATGGCGGAAATTTTTGCCTTTCGCATCAAAAACCACCGCGCAATAATCGTGCGGATATTCCGACCGCAAACGGCGCAACATATTCAATACGCCATACAGCGCGCCCGTCGGCGCGCCGTTGGGGGCGGTCAGGTTTTGCCCCATCGCGTGATACGCGCGGTAGAGATAGGAAGAGCCGTCAACAAGGAGGAGGGTCGGGATAGTGGTCATGATGGTGTCGATGCCGTCTGAAAAATAAAGATGGGGCGATTATAAGGGATAATCAAAATGCCGTCTGAAACAGGTTTTCAGACGGCATTTGAATCCGGCCTGCCTTATTTGCCCAAATATTTTGCCCAATTCAGATACAGCCGGGCAATATTTTCTTCATCACGATGATGGGAAGGGGTATAACCGTCTTTAGGCGGTATATACCTGACAAATGATTCTATTTCTTCCGGATAATCGAAATCTGCATAAATTTTTTCAACTTCCCCCAAAGGATCCTCAAATTCTTCTTTTCTATGGAATACATCGCTTAAGAGGACGTACAGCCAATTTTTAGGGGAATAACCCCTCATTTCCGAAGCCAAATCTTCCAAAACAGGCTTTAATTCAAAAATATTGGATTTGTTGGTTAAAGATAGTTTGAACACGCGTCCGTCGCAATCTGAAAGCGTCATTTTTCGGGCATAAGCTGCCACATCGGCCCAACCCAAGTATTTATTCTCATACCCCCACAGAATATCCTTCCAAGAAAGGCGGACTTTTTGAGCGGTTAAATCAAGGTTCATTTTTTACTCCGGTTGCCTGCTTCGTGTTCACACGTCGGTTTTCCTGCCCCGTCGTTCCGCCCCTTTCGATTGATGCCTGTTACGAAAAGTCTTCCAAATGACGGCTGATTGCCTCTTCAACAGTCGGATACCAATCCATAAATGAAGCCCGCAATTCCTCTAAAACCAACTCATTGAATAAATCATCCAAATTCCGCCAATCCGTTTTTTCATCCGGATAAAGAAAGTTTGCCATAACGACAGTTGAATATCCGTTTGACCATATTTATCAGATAACTATCTTCTTTATATAAATCAATCAGCAAAGGCACGATACCCAGCTCATAAAATAATTCTGTCGTATCAGATGTTTCTTTTAACGCGGAAATTATCTCCAACAGTTCATACCCGTGTTGGGGATAAGCAAACAAATAGGGGACTGCTTCACGCAAACATGAAAATGCTTCGTAACTTTGCATTTTCCATATATGTTCATCTTTAAAATCACTCAAATACCATTCATCCAATTCACTTTCCGGGTCAGATATGAGTCGGATAAATTCATTTAGTTCGTCCTTAAACATATCGAATCCTTAAACTTAAAATCTATTTGGGGCTGTCCTAGATAACTAGGGAAATTCAAATTAAGTTAGAATTATCCCTATGAGAAAAAGTCGTCTAAGCCAGTATAAATAAAATAAATTCATTGAGCTATTTGTCGCAGGTGTAACTGCAAGAACAGCAGCAGAGTTAGTAGGCGTTAATAAAAATACCGCAGCCTATTATTTTCATCGTTTACGATTACTTATTATTTACAAAAAATGCAAATAAGAGTAATGTTTCTACTCGCCAAAATACAAGGCCTTTCATTCAACAACAAAATGGAGTGTAGGAACTATGAAACAATGGATGCTTTTAGGATTGCTGGGATTGGGCGCAGTGGCGCAGGCGCACGATGTTTGGGTGGCTGCACCGACACATCAGCCTGCCGGCCAAATCCTGCATGCGGATTTGGGTTACAGCCATGACTTCCCCAATGTCGAAAAAATCGCCGACGACCGCGTACATATTTTCAAACCGCTGCAATTGACCGGCAGCTCAAAGAAAACCGTTGATTTGGTAAATAAAGGCGAAAACTATCAATACGTTTCCAAAGCCGCTTTGCCTGAAGGCTCCTACTGGGTCAGCGCAACCTACAAACCGACTTTCTGGTCGAAAAACCAAGATGGCTGGAAACAGCAAACCTTGAAACAGCTGGTCGGTTCAACCTATTGCGAACAATCGCAAATGTTCGGAAAGAGCTTTGTCCAAGTGGGCAACGGCGCAGTTGATGAAGCTGTATTGACCCGCCCTATCGGCCAAGAGCTGGAACTGGTTCCGCTGAAAAATCCGAACGAAGTCAAAGCCGGCGGTATTTTGCCGGTCAAAGTCCTGTACAAAGGCGAGCCTTTGGTTAAAGCCACCGTTACCGCCAGCTCGGACACTTTGGCGGAAATGGACTTGGAATCAACCCATGACCACCGCGAACCTCAAGGCTTCTCCGGCAAAACCGATAAAAACGGCGTGGTCAATGTGATTACTCTGATTGATGGTTTGTGGAAAATCAAAGTCGTGAACGAGACCGATTACGGCGATAAAAGCGTATGTCAGAAAGATAATACTTACGCAACGCTGATTGTGCCTGTCGGTACCAAACGCGCAGCCGCACGCCATGCCCACCATCATCATTAACAACCATTAAAAAAGGCCGTCTGAACTTTCAGACGGCCTTCATTTATTCTAATTCATAACCCAAATTTCTAAAAAAACGGGAGAATGTTTCCAACTCATCACCATTTAATTGGGCAAAACGGACACGGTTGCAGCCGATCAAAACCACACTTTTATCAAAACAGTCCACATTTAGAAATGTTTGATGGTGAAGTAGAAGCAGATGAAAGTTATTTTGGTGGACAACGCAAAGGTAAACGCGGTCGCGGTGCTGCCGGTAAAGTCGCCGTATTCGGTCTTTTGAAGCGAAATGGTAAGAAAAGTAATGCGCCCCTCTTATGGGACGCAATATATAAGGTTTATACGGTTACTGTACCGAATACTCAAACCGCTACTTTATTTCCTATTATCCGTGAACAAGTGAAACCTGACAGTATTGTTTATAGTAGCTATGATGTATTAGATGTGAGCGAATTTAGCTATTTTAGCTTCGCTGAAACTTCGTTTTCGTATCAATCACAGCACACATTTTACTGAACGACAAAACTATATCAATGGAATTGAGAACTTTTGGAACCGGGCAAAACGTCATTTACGCAAGTTTAACAGCATTCCCAAAGAGCATTTTGAGCTGTATTTAAAGGAGTGCGAATGGCGTTTTAACAACAGTGGGATAAAAGTTCTTGTTCTATCTTAAAACAATTAGTAAATTCAAGTTTATCCTAGTTATCTAGGACAGTCCCATCTATTTTTATCCCCATATCCTTATTTTCCACATCATGAATTTCAACGCCGTTCATATTTTGCGGTTTCCCAAGCCGTCCACCACGGCATAAAATTATTTTTTATATCAATTATTTGTATGTTTAACAACTTACCGCCGGGCTTGCTTTGGCTGCGTATCAAGATTGTCCGGTTCGCGGCGGGCGTTTGCTTTGTTTCAAACAGGGCGGCGCGTAAGGGATTTTCAAGGGGCGGCAGGCGGAAAAAGGAAACGAAAATGCCGTCTGAACGGCAAAACGTGCGTTCAGACGGCATTTTGGGCGGGACGCGTCATCACGCCAAAGCCTTCAAACATTCTTTGACCAATGCCGGACCTTTGTATATCAATCCGCTGTACACCTGGACGGCAGTTGCACCCAAGCGGATTTTCTCTGCCGCATCCTTGCCTTCCATAATGCCGCCTACGCCGATAATCGGCAGCTTGCCGTCGATATGGTCTGCCAACAGCTTCAACACCCGATTACTTTTTTCATGAACGGGCAGCCCGCTCAAACCGCCCTGCTCACCTGCGAGCGGATGGCTGCCGAGGCTTGATTTGTCGATGGTGGTGTTGGTAGCGATGATGCCGTCCATTTCGACGGATTTGACAACGTGGGCGATGTCTTCGATTTGTGCTTCATCCAAATCGGGGGCAATTTTGACGGCGAGCGGAACATATTTCCCGTGTGCAGAGGCAAGCTGTGCCTGTTTGTTTTTCAAAGCCTCAAGCAATGCGCTCAACTCGTCGCCACCTTGCAGCGCGCGGAGGTTTTTGGTGTTGGGCGAGGAAATATTGACGGTAATGTAACTTGCGTGTGCGTAGGCTTTTTCGAGGCAGATTAAATAATCATCGGCAGCGTTTTCGATAGGTGTTACGGCGTTTTTGCCGATGTTGATGCCCAATACGCCACTGAATTTACTTTTTTCGATGTTGCGTATCATGGTGTCGATACCGTGGTTGTTGAAACCCATGCGGTTGATGATGCCTTGGTGTTCGGAAACGCGGAAGAGGCGCGGCTGCGGGTTGCCGGGCTGCGGGTTGGGCGTAACCGTGCCGATTTCGATGAAACCGAAACCGAGCGCACCCAAAGCGTCGATGTATTCACCGTTTTTGTCGAGACCTGCGGCAAGTCCGACAGGGTTGGGCAAATCCATACCCATCAGTTTTACAGGTTTGGTACGGTTGCCGGTTACGGGAATCAGACCGAGCTTATAAGCCGTGTTGAGGGCATTGAGCGTGAAATGGTGTGCCTTTTCGGCATCGAGCGCAAACAGGATACGGCGGGCAAGCGGATACATAGCGGGCTTTCTGTTCCAAATAAAAATGTCGCCATTTTAACCGAAATCGCCGGCCGGACACGGCACATACATCAAATTTGAACGGCAAAACCGGTACCGCCCGAAAATGTACAAATCAGCAAATATTGATATAATAGGCATTAGATAGAAAACTCTATTAAAAGTCGGTACAATACCACCGATTTATTTCCCTTAAACAACCTGCCGCAAGGCATAAAGGAACGACTGATATGTCAAACATCGAACAACAAGTTAAGAAAATTGTTGCTGAACAACTGGGCGTAAACGAAGCCGACGTGAAAAACGAATCTTCTTTCCAAGACGACTTGGGCGCGGATTCTTTGGACACCGTGGAGCTGGTTATGGCTTTGGAAGAAGCATTCGGTTGCGAAATCCCCGACGAAGATGCCGAAAAAATCACCACCGTCCAACTGGCTATCGACTACATCAATGCCCACAACGGCTAACCGGTCGTCGCCCGACACAACAGCCTCTGCTGCACCGCGCAATAGAGGCTTTTCCCTTATATGGCAAACTGTTTGAACCCCTGCCGCAAATTTCAGATGGCATCTGCACGACAGCCGCATATGCCCCCATTCCGACAACCAACAGCGAGGTTATCATGAGTCAGAGAAGAGTAGTCATTACAGGCTTAGGTCAGGTTTCCCCTGTCGGCAACACTGTCGCAGAGGCTTGGGACAACCTGCTCGCCGGCAAAAGCGGCATCGGCGCGATTACCCGCTTTGACGCATCCGACATCAACAGCCGTGTCGCCGGCGAAGTGCGCGGTTTCGACATCGGACAATACATCAGCGCGAAAGAAGCGCGCCGGATGGACGTGTTCATCCACTACGGCATCGCCGCCGCATTGCAGGCGATTGCCGATTCGGGCTTGGACGATGTGGAAAACCTCGACAAAGACCGCATCGGCGTGAACATCGGTTCCGGCATCGGCGGACTGCCCAGCATCGAGGCCACCGGCAAAGCCGTAATCGAAGGCGGCGCGCGCAAAATCAACCCTTTCTTCATCCCCGGTTCGCTGATCAACCTGATTTCCGGACACGTTACCATCCTCAAAGGCTACCGCGGCCCCAGCTATGGGATGGTTTCCGCCTGTACCACCGGCGCGCACGCCATCGGCGATTCCGCCCGACTGATCAAATACGGCGACGCGGACATAATGGTTGCCGGCGGCGCGGAAGGCGCAATCAGCACTTTGGGCGTAGGCGGTTTTGCTGCTATGAAAGCCCTCTCCACCCGCAACGACGATCCCGCCACCGCTTCCCGTCCGTGGGACAAAGGCCGTGACGGCTTCGTCATCGGCGAAGGCGCGGGCGTATTGGTGTTGGAAGAATTGGAACACGCCAAAAAACGCGGCGCGAAAATCTACGCCGAAATCGTCGGCTTCGGCATGAGTTCCGATGCCTACCACATTACCGCGCCGAACGAAGAAGGCCCTGCGCTCGCCGTTACCCGCGCACTGAAAGATGCCGGACTGAATCCCGAAGACGTGGATTACGTCAACGCACACGGCACGTCCACCCCCTTGGGCGATGCCAACGAAACCAAAGCCCTCAAACGCGCTTTGGGAGAACACGCCTACAAAACCATCGTCAGCTCGACCAAATCCATGACCGGTCACCTGCTCGGTGCGGCGGGCGGCGTGGAGGCCGTGTACAGCATTTTGGCAATACATGACGGCAAAGTTCCACCGACCATCAACCTTGTCGAACAAGACATCGAAGCCGGTTGCGATTTGGACTACTGCGCCAACGAAGCGCGCGACGCGGAAATCGACGTTGCCATTTCCAACTCCTTCGGCTTTGGCGGTACCAACGGCACGCTGGTGTTCAAACGCTTCAAAGGCTGATTCCGCAAAGCTGCCGCCGACATCGAAATGCCGTCTGAAACCGTTTCAGACGGCATTTTCAAAACACCCCGCTCGTTGCCGGCACTTCGCGGCACGCAAATCAGCCTTATCAAACCGCAAACAACCGCCTTATATAGTGGATTAAATTTAAATCAGGACAAGGCGACGAAGCCTCAGACAGTACAAATAGTACGGAACCGATTCACTTGGTGCTTCAGCACCCTAGAGAATCGTTCTCTTTGAGCTAAGGCGAGGCAACGCCGTACTGGTTTAAATTTAATCCACTATAATACGCAGGCAAACCCAAGCCTTGCCGGATTGCAGGATGAAACCCTGCCGTAGCAGACCGCATTTCCAATCCATATTCAAGGTGTCCGCCTTATGAAAATCGTTTTTATCACAACAGTCGCATCCAGCATTTACGGTTTCCGCGCCCCCGTCATTAAAAAATTAATCGGCAAAAACCATCAGGTGTATGCCTTTGTATCGGAGTTTTCCGACAATGAATTGGATATTATCAGGGAAATGGGGGTTACACCCGTTACCTACCGTTCAAACCGCAGCGGGCTGAACCCGTTTTCCGATATAAAATCCACCTTCCTCATATTTAAAGAACTCAAAAAAATATCGCCGGATTTGGTTTTCCCTTATTTCGCAAAACCCGTGATTTTCGGCACTTTTGCCGCAAAACTGGCAGGCGTGCCCAGAATCGTCGGGATGCTGGAAGGTTTGGGATTCGCATTTACCCCGCAGCCGGAAGGCATACCGTTAAAAACAAAAATCATAAAGGGGATTTTGATTGCCTTATACCGCATTGCCCTGCCGATGTTGGAAAGCCTGATTGTATTAAACCCCGACGACAAAGACGAACTGACGGACAAATACGGCATCAAAATAAAAAACATCCATATTTTGGGCGGAATCGGTCTGGATTTGCGGCAATATCCTTATTCCGAGGCGGATATTCCCGATGAAAAAGAACCCGTAAAATTTCTCTTTATCGGCAGATTTCTGAAAGAAAAAGGGATTGATGATTTTATTCGGGCGGCGGAACAGGTTAAGGACAAATACCCCGATACGGTTTTTACCGCTTTGGGCGCAATCGACAAATCACGCGGGGGGGGGGGCGATTTGGAACGCCTTGCCGCCCGCGATATTATCCGTTTCCCCGGTTTTGTAAACAATGTTTCCGAAGTGATAAAGGCGCATCATATATTCGTATTGCCGTCTTATAGGGAAGGCGTTCCCCGAAGCACTCAGGAGGCAATGGCCGTCGGCAGGGCAGTGATTACGACGGATGTCCCCGGATGCAGGGAAACGGTCGCCGACAAGGTCAACGGCTTCCTGATCGAACCTTGGAATCCCCGCATCTTGACCGAAAAAATGATTTATTTTATCGAAAACAGGGAAGCCGTCCGCCTGATGGGGAATGCAAGTTATGCGATTGCCAAAGATAAATTCGATGCCGAAAAAGTCGATTTGAAATTACTCGATATTTTGAAGGCGTAAACAAGGCTGCCCGCTTTTGAGTTTCGGTCATTTCTGATAAACCCCCGTCATTCCCGCCACACCCCCGTCATTCCCTCGAAAGCGGGAATCCAGGTTCGTTGAGTTTCAGATGTGTAGGGCGGGCTGTAGGGTGGGCTTCAGCCCACCAAAACCAATCCAAACCACCAAACCACCCCCGCCGTCATTCCCGCTAAATCCCGTCATTCCCGCGCAGGCGGGAATCTAGCCCGCTGAGTTTCAGCCGTCTCCGACAAATTGCCGCAGCGTTAAGTTTCCGGATTCCCGCTTTCGCTGGAATGACGGCGGAGGGGTTGCCGCCTTCCCAGCAAATTCCCGCCATCTAAAATCTCGTTATCCATACAAGAACCGAAAATCTTGCCATTCTCATAAAAACAGAAATTCAAAAACAGAAATCCCAAACCCTCGTCATTCCCGCGCAGGCGGGAATCTAGCCCGTTGAGTTTCAGCCGTCTCCGACAAATTGCCGCAGCGTTAAGTTTCCGGATTCCCGCTTTCGCGGGAACAACGGGATATTTTTGCATTTGGCAAAAATGCCGCCTGAAATTTTTTCAGCGGTCGTAAGATGTTGTGCAGGGGAAGATGTAGCAACTGTATTTTTCACCCCCTCGGGCAAAAATACAGTTGCTACGGCACTGAACCGGAACATCCCACAACCGTCCATATCCACCGTCTGACCGGCCAGGCAGGTCATCCACAAAGGCTTGACGGCCGGAGCCGGCACCGTGGACACCGTCGTCATCCCGACTGAAAACGCCACATCGCCTTTGGCAAGGAAGCTCATAATATTGGACGACACGCCGCCCGGATACGCCCCCACCAACACCAGCCCCAAAGTCAGCCCCGGCGAAAGATCGAACAGCTTGGCAATACCGATGGCGAGCAGCGGCATCACGGTATATTGCGCCGCCGCACCGATAAACACATCCAAAGGACGCTGCGCCAAAATCCGGTAGTCCTCCCTGCCCAAAGTCATCCCTATACCCAGCATAATGATGCCCGGCACCAAAGCCTGAACATCGCCCTTGACCCATACAAACGAAGCCGGTTCGATAAACGCAACCGCCGACGCAAGCAAAATGACCAAAGCCGTAAACCGCGTCAGGTTTCGGCTCAAACCAATCAGAAAACCCATCACACACGCCTCCCGAAACGGCGCACCTTGCGCCGGGCATCATTGCCGCCCGTGCAAAACCGGCCGGCGGCTCGCACCGTCCCTGCCCGACCTGTTGTACTAACCGGAATTAACAAATACGGCACAAATATTAACCCGAACCGCAAACGCCCATCAGGCCCTTTCAGACGGCATCGGCAGGCATACCGTTGGCTATATCCAAAGAATCAGGAATTATTTAGCCCGAATCATCCGGGTTGTTAAAATTCGCAAACTTAACCGACTCAAAATACACATTATGACGCACACCGCATCGAAAACACCCAAGCTCTGGGCGGTCATTGCCGCCGCCGCATTCATCCTGCTGATTACCATCGGCATGAGGATGACGCTCGGACTGTTCGTCCAACCCGTCGTCAACACCACCGAATTGAGCATTGCCCAATTCAGCCTCATCATCGCCGTTTTCCAACTGATGTGGGGCATATCGCAACCATTGTCCGGCGCGCTTGCCGACCGTTTCGGCGCGTTCAGGGTATTAAGCGGCGGCGCCGTCCTGCTCGTCTGCGCCTGCCTGATTGCCCCCAACATCCCGACTTATTGGGGGCTGATGATTGCCGTCGGGCTACTGCTCGCATTCGGCACAGGCTCAGGCGGTTTCTCCATCATTATGGGGCAGGTTGCCGCCCAAGTCCCCGCACACAAACGCGGCTTGGCATCCGGACTGGTCAACGCAGGCGGTTCGGCAGGACAATTCCTGTTCGCACCGCTGGTTCAAGGACTCGTCGTCCTGCCCGAAGTCGGCTGGACGGGTACATTTTACGTTTGGGGCGCAATCGCCCTGCTGATTCTGCCCGTCTCATGGTGGCTTGCCGGCGGCAACAACACCGCCCACACCCAACACGCCCAAGCCACACACGGACAAAGCCTCGGAGAAGCAGTCAAAACCGCCTTCAAAACCCCAAGCTACATCCTACTGCACCTGAGCTTTTTCGCCTGCGGCTTCCACATCGCCTTTCTCGTAACGCACCTACCCACGGAAGTCGCCCTATGCGGACTGCCCGCCACCGTCGCCTCGACATCCATCGCCATCATCGGACTGGCAAACATCGCCGGTTGCGTGTTCTCAGGCTGGTGCACAAGCCGCGTTCGGGGCAAATACGTCCTGTTCGGACTGTACACCTCACGCGCCGCAATGATACTCATCTACATTTTTTCACCCAAAACCGACCTCAACTTCTACATTTTCGCCGCCGCACTCGGATTCACATGGCTCGCCACCGTCGCCCCGACCGCCGCCGTTACCGGCAAACTCTTCGGCACACGCTACCTCGCCACCCTGTTCGGACTGGTGATGCTCACCCACCAAATCGGCGGCTTCCTCGGCTCGTACATCGGCGGTATCGTGATTACACGATTCGGCGACTACGGCTGGATGTGGTACGCCGATGCCGTACTCGCCGGCACGGCAGCCCTGCTTGTCCTCCCCATCCGCGAACCCGAAACCGCCTGACAAAAATGCCGTCTGAAAACCTTCAGACGGCATTTTCAAAAACATCCGACATATCCGCCGACATTTCAACCCACAAAACGGCAAGAAAGAAAGCCATAAAATCCGCAAGCATCCTCCTGCCCATTGATACGACAGTAAGCAACATCAGAACAGCACGCAACAACTGTCCGAATCCGTATCGAAAATACCATCCAATGATAAAAAACCGGATTAAAACGGCAATATCCGGGCAAAACAGACCCAAAACAGACAAACCCATCAAATCGGGCAGACGAAAAAATACCGACCCTAAGGTCGGTATTTTCAATACTTGGCGCGGCGGACGGGGCTCGAACCCGCGACCCCCGGCGTGACAGGCCGGTACTCTAACCAACTGAGCTACCACCGCGCATCCATTGTTTGCAACAATGAAAGGAAACTTGGTGGGTGATGACGGAGTCGAACCGCCGACATTCTGCTTGTAAGGCAGACGCTCTACCAACTGAGCTAATCACCCGTGTATAAAAAATACCGACAGAGTCAGTATTGTGAAACTTGGCGCGGCGGACGGGGCTCGAACCCGCGACCCCCGGCGTGACAGGCCGGTACTCTAACCAACTGAGCTACCACCGCGCATCCATTGTTTGCAACAATGAAAGGAAACTTGGTGGGTGATGACGGAGTCGAACCGCCGACATTCTGCTTGTAAGGCAGACGCTCTACCAACTGAGCTAATCACCCCTGCGATTTGCGAAAACGCTATTAGACCAAATAATCGGCCTTCATGCAAGCATTATTTGACCGCCCCATTCAATCGCCTTGCAAACTCCAGTTTTCAAACGAAATAATTTCATCCTTTTTGCCGACGACGACTAATATGTCTCCGCCTTCCAAAACGAAGGAAGGAACGGGATTTTCAATCCTCGCGGTACGGCGGCGGACGAACAGCAGTTTGATGCCGTGCCTGTCCAAAGGCAGTGCGCCGATTGTTTTTCCGACGGCATAAGCCTCTTGCACCAAAGAAAAAGCATGGCGGCAAACCGTTTTTCCGTTTTCCCCGAATCCCGCTTCGTCGTCGCTGCCGACAAACAGCCCCTCCAACGCGGCATAACGGCTGTGGCGGATATTTGCCATCGTCTGATAGACGTGCCGGTACGACGCGCCGTTGCCCAACATCGCATAGCCTGCCAGCACGAGTCCGGTTTCTTTAGTGTCGGACACAGCCTCTTCCGCGCCCATATCGGTAAACGTTTTCACATAATCGTCGTCGGTGGCGCGCGCATACACAGGCATATTGGGATACATGGACAGCACATTGTCTAAAACGTGTTGCGTTTCGTGCATATTGTTGAGCGTAACCACCACCATTTTCGCCCGTCCCAGACCGGCAGCTTCCAATACTTCCCTGCGTTTCGCATCGCCGAACGACACCGGCTCGCCCGCACTTCTGGCTACCTGCACGCGCGCAATGTCCAAGTCGAGCGCGAAATACGGAATATCCTCTTGGGCGAGGACGCGCCCGACCGTCTGCCCGCCCCTGCCGAAACCGACAATCAGCACATGGTCGGACTTGCTCATGGTTTCTACCAGCATACTGTGCAGATCGAGCGATTTCATGTCCCAGCTCGACTTGATCAAACGTCCGACCAGCGCATCGCTGCTGCCCAAGAGGAAGGGCGCGATAATCATCGACAGCAGAACCGCCGCCGTCGCCGCCTGTTCCAATTCGGGCGAAACCATATCAAGCTGCCCGGCAATGGCCAGCATCACGAAGCCGAACTCGCCGCCTTGCGCGAGATACAAAGCCGTTTTGAGGCTGTCGCTGACCGAATGTTTCATTTTGAAGGCAATGGCAAACACAACCAGTGCCTTCAACACCAGCAGCATTGCCAACAGCATCAATACCTGCCGCCAGCCGCCGATCAATGCCTGAATGTCCAGCTTCATGCCGACCGTGATAAAGAAAAAGCCGAGCAAAATATCGCGGAACGGGCGGATGTCGTCTTCGACTTGGAAACGGTATTCCGTTTCCGAAAGCAGCATCCCCGCCACAAACGCGCCCAACGCCATCGACAGCCCTTCCAACGCCGTCAGATAAGACACGCCCAGCGTTACCAGCAGCACATTGATCATAAAGAGTTCGGACGATTTGCGTTTTGCCACCATCCTGAACCATCGCGACATAATTTTGCTGCCGACGAAAAACAGCAGCCCCAGCGTCAGCAGCATTTTTGCAAACGCCAAACCCAAGGCCGCCCAAATATTTCCGTCCCCTCCGCCAGCCAGCGCGGGAATCAGAATCATCAGCGGCACGACGGCGATGTCCTGCATCAGCAGCACGCCCATCGCCATCTGACCGTGCGGCTGCCCCAATTCCGTCTTTTCCGACAAAATCCGGCTCACAATCGCCGTGGACGACATCGCCAACGCGCCCGACACGGCAAACGCCCAATTGAACGGCACGCCCGTCAGCATCAGTATGCCCATTACCGACAGCATCGTAATGCCGACCTGCAAACCGCCCAGCCCGAACACCAGCCGCCTCATCGCCCTCAACTTGGGCAGCGAGAACTCCAAACCGATGCTGAACATCAGGAACACAATCCCGATTTCGCCCAAATAATCCGTCGCATGGCTTTTCGGAATCAGGCTGAGCATACCGGGCCCCGCCAAAAAGCCCACCAGCAGGTAGCCCAGCATGGAGGGAATGTTGAACTTGCGGCACAGGATCACCGTAATGACCGACACCAGCAAAACAACCACAATAGGGGCAAGCGAAAATTCGTTCATAGACCGTCCGAACAGGAAAATACAGAAAAATGCCGTCTGAAACGGCATACGCCGCTGTATTATAACAAAACACCGCGCATCATCCGAAACGGGCGCGGCATACAATTCTGCTAAAATACGCCCTTTCGATTTTGAGCCGCACACCGACATGACCGCCACAGCCGCCGCCATAGACCGCCTGCTTCCCCAAACACAATGCCGCGAATGCGGCTACGACGGCTGCCTGCCCTACGCACAGGCAGTCGCAACAGGCGAAGCGTACAACCTCTGTGCCCCGGGCGGCGCAACCGTCGTCCGCGACCTTGCCGCCCTGCTCGGCAAACCCTTTGTCGCACCCGCCAAAACCCAAGCCAAAGCACTCGCCCGGATAGACGAAACCGCCTGTATCGGCTGCACCGCCTGCATCCGCGCCTGCCCTGCCGATGCCATTATGGGCGCGGGCAAACTTATGCACACCGTCATCGCCGACGAATGCACCGGCTGCGGACTCTGCGTCGCCCCCTGCCCCGTCGACTGCATCCATATGCAGCCCGTTGCCGATACCGTCCTGCCCCGCGCGCGCCGCTTCAGCCTGTCCGCCGACAGCCGTTTTGCCGCCGCCGAACACGCGCGCGCGCGCTACCTCAAACGCAACGAACGCAAACAGCGCGAAGCCGACGAACGCAAGGCCATGCTTGCCGAACGCGAAGCCGCCGTCCGCAACGCGCGTCCGCAAACCCCCGACACACCGAAAAAACCGGCGTTTAACCCTGCCGACCTCATCGTCAAAGCCATGGCAAAAGCGCAAACCCAACAAGACCGCCTCGCCGCCGCCGACAACCGCAAAGACTATCAGGCAAAACAGATAGCCGAAGCCCGCGAACGCGCCGAGTTGCGCCGCGCCCAACGCGATATGAAATACGGCAGCGACAGCGAAAAAGCCGCCGCCCTCGAATATCTCAAACAATACAAAGCCAAACAGGAAGCCGCACAGAATACCGCCTCCTGACCCTTCCCCGACATGCCGTCTGAAGCCGCTTCAGACGGCATTTTATCAAGCTCTCCGTCCGCCGCACCCGTGCCGTCCGCATCTTACCGCCCACCCTTCCGGCAGCGCCGTTTTCAATAAAATATTAATTACACGCCACTACAAATTTGCTATAATCCGCCCCGAAAATCTACCCAACCCCTCGACAAAGGAACAAACCATGGGCATCAAAGTCGCCATCAACGGCTACGGACGCATCGGCCGCCAGGTTTTGCGCGCCATCTACGATTATCAGATTCAAGACCAACTCCAAATCGTCGCCGTCAACGCCAGCGGCAGCCTTGAAACCAACGCCCATCTGACCAAATTTGACACCGTGCACGGACGCTTTGAAGCCGACGTATCCCACGACGGCGGCAACCTCATCGTCAACGGCGACAAAATCCCCTTCTTCTCGACCCGCAACCCTGCCGAACTGCCGTGGAAAGAACTCGGTGTCGATTTGGTCATGGAATGCACCGGCGCGTTCACCAGCAAAGAAAAAGCCAAAGTTCATCTGGAAAGCGGCGCGAAAAAAGTCCTCATTTCCGCACCGGGCGGCGACGATGTCGATGCAACCGTCGTGTACGGCGTGAACGACAGCGTCCTGACCGCCGACATGACCGTCGTTTCCAACGCTTCCTGCACCACCAACTGCCTCTCGCCGGTTGCCAAAGTGTTGAGCGAAAGCGTCGGCATCGTCAAAGGCGCGATGACCACCATCCACGCGCTGACCAACGACCAAACCGTTACCGACGTGCGCCACAAAGATCTGCGCCGCGCCCGCAGCGGCGTGGAAAACATGATTCCGACCAAAACCGGCGCGGCAAAAGCCGTCGGTTTGGTACTGCCCGAATTGAAAGGCAGACTCGACGGGCTTGCCATCCGCGTGCCGACCGTCAACGTATCATTGGTAGATTTGAGCTTCCAAGCCGCGCGCGACACCACAGTCGAAGAAATCAACGCACTGATGAAAGCCGCCTCGGAAGCAGGCGCGCTCAAAGGCGTTTTAGGCTACAACACCCTGCCCTTGGTTTCCATGGACTTCAACCACACCACCGAAGCCAGCCACTTCGACGCAACGCTGACCAAAGTTGTTGACGGCAACATGGTCAAAGTGTTCGCTTGGTATGACAACGAATGGGGCTTCAGCTGCCAAATGCTGAACACCGCACGCCGTATGTTCGGACTTGAAGTGCGCCCGCTCAAATAAGCAACAAACCGTCAAACAAAATGCCGTCTGAAACCCGATGTTTTCAAGTTTCAGACGGCATTTTTCACCGTGATTTTACCCGGCTGCCGTCATTTCCAATTTTAATCCGCCATATTTGAACCTGACCAGAGCATAAGCCGCCATCAAAGCCCCTTGCACACTACTTCGCGCCGCCCGATTTCCTCTTTCAACGGCACGGCGTTCAACATCCGCAGACGTTCGGCAAAATCCGCAAACGGCAGCAGCTCCGAACCGAAACGGCGCATATGTTCCGTGTCCTGCTGGCAGTCTATCAGTCCCACGCCCAAATCCGCCAAAAACGGCACGGCGCAGGCAAACGCGATTTTCGACGCATCCGGCTGCAACGCAAACATCGACTCGCCATAAAACACGCTGCCGATCTGCACGCCGTAAAAGCCGCCCGCCAACCTCGTTTCACCGCTTTCATCGGGATAATGGCACTCGAAAGAATGCGCGTGTCCCATTTCGTGCAGCTTCAAATATGCCGTCTGAAACTCGGGCGCAATCCAAGTCCCGTCCTGATTCGGGCGCGCCGCTGCCGCACAATGCGCGACCACCTCCGCAAAACAGCCGTTGACCGCAACCCGATAGCTGCCGTTGCGCAAGGTTTTCGCCAGCGAGCGCGGAACGTGCAGACGTTCGGGGACAATCACCGCACGCGGGCCGACCGCATACCAAAAAAACCAACCGTCCCGCGAAAACCACGGAAACACGCCGTTCCGATACGCCTCAAGCAGCCTCCCCGCATCCAAATCCCTGCTCACGCCGACCAGCCCGTCGCACCGGGCCAAAGTATAGGCAGGATCGGGAAAGGCATAATCGTCAGGGGCAAGCAGCGGAATACGCATGGCAGTTCTCCAAAAACACAGACGGCATCCAAAATCATGAATGCCGTCTGAACAACAAACCGTCCGGATTTAACGTTTGCCCTTGGCCTGACAGTCGCTGCACACGCCGTACATATAAAGCGCGTGATCGACGATGCGATAGCCGTTTTCCTCGGCGATTTTGTCCTGCAGGGCTTCGATTTCGGGATTGTGGAACTCCGTAACCTCGCCGCATTTCACACAGACGATATGGTCGTGGTGGTCGCCCTTGTCCAACTCATAAACCGCCTTGCCCGTTTCAAAATGGTGGCGTTGCAGAATGCCCGCCTGCTCAAACTGGGTCAGCACGCGGTAAATCGTCGCCACACCGATTTCCACGCCCTCTTCCAGCAGAATGCGGTACACATCTTCCGCACTCAAATGCTCTTCCGCGTGCGTCTCGAACAAATCCAAAATCTTCAAACGCGGACCGGTAACCTTCAGACCGCTGTCTTTCAGTTGTGCAATATTGTTGAATTTTTCCATAATATTCAATATCCCTGTAAAACAATAGACGTTATAATACGCAATTTCGGCCTGTTTGCCCACTATCGCACCATAGCAGTTTGCAATAGTAAAACCGCACCGGCGGCCGATGCGCGGACAGGGCGGATACCGCTCGGGCGCATGATTATCGTTTGCTTTTATAAAATATTCAAGCAGTGCTACACTAGACATCCCGATTTGCACAGAAAGGTACTCCCGTGAACAAAACCCTCATCCTCGCCCTTTCCGCCCTGCTCAGTCTGACCGCGTGCAGCGTCGAACGCGTCTCGCTGTTTCCCTCCTACAAACTCAAAATCATCCAAGGTAACGAACTCGAACCGCGCGCCGTCGCCTCCCTCCGCGCCGGCATGACCAAAGACCAAGTCCTGCTCCTGCTCGGCAGCCCCATACTGCGCGACGCATTCCATACCGACCGCTGGGACTATACTTTCAACACCTCCCGCAACGGCATCATCAAAGAACGCAGCAATCTGACCGTCTATTTTGAAAACGGCGTGCTCGTCCGCACCGAAGGCGATGCCCTCCAAAATGCCGCCGAAGCCCTCAAAGACCGCCAAAACACAGACAAACCATAAGGAACACACATGACACCACCGCTCAAAATCGCCATCGCCGGCGCAAACGGCCGCATGGGGCGCGTATTGGTTGAAGCCGTCAACAACCATCCCGACACCGTCCTTTCCGGCGCGCTCGAACACTCAGGCTCCGAAGCCCTCGGGCTGGACGCAGGCTACGCCGTCGGACTCAAAACCGGCATCGCCATTTCAGACGACGTTGATGCCGTTCTCGCACAAAGCGACGTACTCATCGACTTTACCCGCCCCGAGCCGACCCTCAAACACCTGCAAAAATGCGTTGAAAAACAAGTCAACATCATCATCGGCACAACAGGCTTCGATGATGCGGGCAAAGCCGCCATCCAAGCCGCAGGCGAAAAAACAGGCATCGTTTTTGCCGCCAACTTCAGCGTCGGCGTCAACCTCACCTTCCACATCCTCGACACCGTCGCCCGCGTATTAAACGAAGGCTATGACATCGAAATCATCGAAGACCACCACCGCCACAAAGTCGATGCCCCCAGCGGCACAGCATTACGAATGGGCGAAGTCATCGCCGGCGCGCTCGGCCGCGACCTCAAACAATGCGCCGTTTACGGCCGCGAAGGCCACACCGGTCCGCGCGATCCTTCCACCATCGGCTTTGCCACCGTCCGCGCAGGCGACATCGTCGGCGACCACACCGCCCTCTTCGCCACCGACGGCGAGCGCGTGGAAATCACCCACAAAGCCAGCAGCCGCATGACCTTTGCCGCCGGTGCCGTCCGCGCCGCAGTTTGGGTAAACGGCAAAACGGGTTTGTACGATATGCAGGACGTACTCGGGCTGAACAACCGTTAACCCCCATACAAAATGCCGTCTGAAAAGATATTGTTCAGACGGCATTTTGCCGACAGGCTCCGTATCGGCATATCAATAAAGTTGCTTGCGCAGCATGACAAGCTACGGCTCGTTTAATTGAAACTCTCCTGATCTAAAAATTCCAACTCTATTTCCCGGCAAACTATATATATGCTAAAACCGGTCGGAAGATCATACCTACCGCCTATCACTTCCAGCGCACCTCCATAATCCAAGATTTCATCATCCTGCTTTAATTCGCCAAGTTCCAATGTATTATCGATATCTTTATCTTGGCTCTTTGTAGCGTATCCATAGACAAATTTCAGATAGCTGAACTGTTTGAATTTAATTTTTACCCAGTCTGAATAATTAGGCATAGGGATTTCTTGAGGTAAATCTGGATAATCCACACAATTGACGATGATATGAAATTCATCGTTTTTTAAAGTATAGTTTAATAGAGTGCCCTCATATATATACAGAAATTGATAATCTTTTTTTGGAATAATATAAGTTATCATATTATTTTACCATTTTCAAAAACAATGGTTTTAAGATTTTTTGAGTCCAAGTTGGTTCCACTACTCTTATGAAATTTCAGTTGTTTAAACTCTTCCTTCATTTTAAGGAATTTTTCAACTAGCCGAGAACAAACTGGAGCAAAATGGGTGATTGAGTTTAGGAATCAACCTGATTCAGTACGTGGGCAAAGATTAGAATTAAAATTTAGATAAAGGTTACGTTATGAATGTGAAGATAAAATATAATCTTTTAGAATATTGTGAATATTTAGGTGGTATTTTTGGTGTTTATAAAAATTATTTAAATATGGATATCAAAGATCCAAATTTAAAAATTAGATTTTTTGATTTTTTGGAAGAACTTTTATCAGATGGTGTTATTGAATTATGTGATTATCGTGAAAACCCTCCAAAAATATTAACCGGTTCGCCAAAAACACAGGTAGATGAATTAAGAAGAATTTGGCCGGATATGGGAGAGATGTTGCTATATTTTCCAGATAATCCTTGGTTTTATGTAGAACATTTTTGGTGGGGAGCAACTTGCCCTATTGAACTGACACAATTGCCTAAAATAGAAATTTACGAAGAACAAATGAAACAAGGTAAGTAAGCGTATTAGTATAAGCTATAATCATAAATCATATATAACAAAATTAATCAGTTAACAGACCATTATATTTTAACCTTAATCCCATTCGGGCCAGTTCTGTTTCATTTGGAATTCCTCTTAAATATTTATTGGTTGCTGTGCCATTAATCACAATCTCTCCCCCTTTTTTTGTAATACGTGCTGCTTCGGGAAAATAATCCATTAACCGCTCAACATCCCGCCTCTTCCAAAACCGCGCGCGCGGCCAAATCCGCCGTATCTTTTTTCAACAGCAGGTGCAACGCCATGAAATCCTGTTGCAGCGCGGCAACCTTATCGGGGTGTTCGTACCAGTCCGCCAACGCCGCCGCCAGTTTTTCCGGTTTTGCTTCAGATTGCAATAATTCCGGCACAGCCTCCTTACCCAACAGGATATTCGGCAGGCCGACATGCGGCACTTTGATTTTGCGTTTCACATAAGCATAGGTCAGCGGCGAAATCTTGTAGCTGATGACCATCGGGCGCTTGCACAGCGCCACCTCCAAAGTTGCCGTACCGCTCGTTACCAGCACCGCATCCGCCGCCCTGCACACCGTTTCAGACTGTCTGTCGGTTACCGTCAGCGGCAATCCGGCAAACTCCGGCCGCTGCAAAACTTCCGCCAAACGCCGCTTCGTCGCCTCAGTTGCGGCAGGCAGCAGGAAGCGTGCGGCAGGATAGCGTTTCAACAACAATAATGCCGTCTGAAAAAACACCGGCGCCATATAGTCGATTTCGCTGACGCGGCTGCCGGGCAGCAGGGCGAATACGGGGATGCCGGCATCCACGCCCAAAGTTTGCCGCGCCGTTTCACGGTCGTCTTCCAAGGGCATAAGCTGCGCCATCGGATGACCGACAAACTCCGCACGTCCACCCGCATCGAGATAAAGCTGCGGCTCCATCGGGAACAGGCACAGCACGCGGTTGACCTGATGCACGATTTTGCCCACGCGTTCGCGCCGCCACGCCCACACCGACGGGCTGACATAATGCACGGTCGGAATCCCCGACCGTTTGAGCCGCTCCGCCACACCCAAATTAAAATCGGGCGCATCGATACCGACAAACACATCAGGTTTCAACGACAGCAAATCCCGTACCAGCCCCCTGCGTATCCGTAAAATTTCCGGCAGCCGCCTGACCACTTCGACAAAGCCGCGCACCGCCAGCCGCTCCTGATCATAAAGGCTCTCGAAACCTTCCGCCTTCATCAGTTCCCCGCCGATGCCGGTAAACCGCGCCTGCGGGCAACGCTTTCGGATGGCGCGTATCAGGTGCGCCCCCAACAGGTCGCCCGACGCTTCGCCGACACTGACGGCAATCAAAGGGCTTTTTTTATCAACCATATTCGTTCTTCTTCACATACTTTCACGTCCCGATGCCGTCTGAAGGCTTCAGACGGCATCGGGGTTCACATTTTCGTCCCGTTTTCCAACATCACCGCAAACTGCGCCAAGTCCGGCGGCAGCTCCGCCTTCAACACCAGCGGCTCACCCGTGAGCGGATGGTTCAGGTGCAGCTCGGACGCGTGCAAAAACATCCGCTTCAAACCCAACTTCTGCAAACGCCGGTTCGCCTGATAATCACCGTAGCGTTCGTCGCCCGCAATCGGACAGCCTTGAGATTGCAGGTGGACGCGGATTTGGTGCGTACGACCCGTTTTCAGCGTTGCCCGCACCAAAGTCAGGTGCGACAGCCCGACACCGTGCAAAATGCCGTCTGAAAAACGGCTTAACACACGGAACACCGTATGCGCAGCCTGCCCGTCCCCGCTGACACGCACCATCTTTTCGCCTTGTGCGCCCGTGTATTTGAACAGCGGCAGCCTGACGTGGAAATTGTCGTCCGGCAGCTTGCCCACGCCCAATGCGAGATAGATTTTTTTGGGGTGGTCGTTGCGGATGGCTTCGTGAAGTTTGACGAGCGCGCTGCGTTTCTTCGCCACCATCAACAAGCCGCTCGTATCCTTGTCCAAACGGTGGACCAACTCCAAATACTTCGCCTCCGGACGGGCGCGGCGCAACTGTTCGATAACGCCGAAACTCACGCCGCTGCCGCCGTGTACCGCCACGCCGGAAGGCTTATCGATCACCAACAGCGCGTCGTCTTCGTAAACAATGTCAAATTCGCGCGCCGGCACGGCGGCACGCCTTTCAGACGGCATTTCCTTCTCCGCCGCGCGCACAGGCGGAATCCGCACCGTATCCCCCTCCGCAATACGGCTGTCGGGTTTGCAGCGTTTCTTGTTCAAGCGCACCTCGCCGGCGCGGATAATGCGGTGGATATGGCTCTTGGGCACGCCCTTGAGGATTTTTATCAGATAGTTATCAAGGCGTTGCCCCGCCTCGTGTTCGGCAACCGCTATCAGGCTGACCGAACCTTTGCTTATTTCGTGCGTTTTCATCTATAATCCGAACATCCGTTTCAGCAGAAAGCGCGCCCGCCGCGCCCCCTGAAACGGTTTACTTTAAAACGGAATTTTATATTAAAAAAGCACTCCGCAAAGCATTTTCCCTGCGCCTGTTCCCAGCCGGCAGGCGCAGAACGTAGTCAAGTTTGAATTGATTTTGCCGTTTCGGTGCGGAAGTAAGACGGCAGCCGGACCCCAAGTCCCAAACGCAAACCGCCCAAAACACAGGCATCACGATAACAAGAAGAAGCCGGCACCCATTTTTCCGACCGCAGCGTTCGGAACGCGGCAGACAAACCGCCGCATCGATCTTTATAGCCTTCTGTATCCGACCCTTCCGCACACGGTTCTCCGGAACGTGCATCCCTGCGGATTTTCAACTCAAAAACTGATTACCGGTTTTATCCGAAAACATCGGAAAACCCAGCCTTACGGAATGCCGAACCGGACCGGCGCGCCCGAATGCCGCCCGTCCACGAGGTGATCATGAAAAGAATGTTATTCAACGCAACGCAGGCTGAAGAGCTGCGCGTTGCCATCGTCGACGGACAAAACCTGCTGGATTTGGACATCGAAACGCTGGGCAAAGAACAGCGCAAAGGCAATATCTACAAAGGCATCATTACCCGCATCGAGCCGTCGCTGGAAGCGTGTTTCGTCGATTACGGAACCGACCGCCACGGCTTCTTACCGTTTAAAGAAGTCTCCCGCTCATACTTCCAAGACTACGAAGGCGGGCGCGCGCGCATTCAGGACGTGCTCAAAGAAGGCATGGAAGTCATCGTCCAAGTCGAAAAAGACGAGCGCGGCAACAAAGGCGCGGCGCTGACCACCTTCATCAGCCTCGCAGGACGCTATCTCGTACTGATGCCCAACAATCCGCGCGGCGGCGGCGTATCCCGCCGTATCGAAGGCGAAGAGCGTCAAGAACTCAAAGCCGCGATGGCGGAACTCGACATTCCGAACGGCATGAGCATCATCGCCCGCACCGCAGGCATCGGCCGCAGCGCGGAAGAGTTGGAATGGGACTTGAACTACCTCAAACAACTCTGGCAGGCGATCGAAGAAGCAGGAAAAGCACATCACGACCCCTACCTGCTCTTTATGGAAAGCTCGCTGCTGATCCGAGCCATCCGCGACTATTTCCGTCCCGACATCGGCGAGATTTTGGTGGACAATCAAGAAGTTTACGACCAAGTTGCCGAGTTCATGAGCTACGTCATGCCGGGCAATATAGGCCGTCTGAAACTCTACGAAGACCACACGCCGCTGTTTTCCCGCTTCCAAATCGAACATCAAATCGAAAGCGCGTTTTCGCGCAGTGTCAGCCTGCCTTCCGGCGGTGCGATCGTCATCGATCACACCGAAGCCCTCGTCTCCATCGATGTGAACTCCGCACGCGCCACACGCGGCGCGGACATCGAAGACACCGCCTTCAAAACCAATATGGAAGCCGCCGAAGAAGTCGCCCGCCAAATGCGCCTGCGCGACTTAGGCGGCTTGGTCGTCATCGACTTCATCGATATGGAAAACCCCAAACACCAGCGCGATGTGGAAAACGTCCTGCGCGACGCGCTCAAAAAAGACCGCGCCCGCGTACAGATGGGCAAACTCTCCCGTTTCGGACTTTTGGAATTGAGCCGCCAACGTTTGAAACCGGCTTTGGGCGAAAGCAGCCATGTTGCGTGTCCGCGCTGTGCCGGCACCGGTGTCATCCGCGGCATCGAATCGACCGCCCTGCACGTTTTGCGCATGGTTCAGGAAGAAGCGATGAAGGACAACACCGGCGAAGTGCGCGCCCAAGTGCCCGTCGATGTCGCCACCTTCCTGCTGAACGAAAAACGCGCCGAGCTGTTTGCGATGGAAGAACGCTTGGATGTGAACGTCGTCCTGATTCCAAACATCCACCTCGAAAACCCGCACTACGAAATCAACCGCATCCGCACCGACGACGTAGAAGAAGACGGCGAACCGAGCTACAAGCGCGTTGCCGAGCCTGAAAAAGACGAATCCGCCAAACCGTTCGGCGGCGAAAAAGCCAAAGCCGCCCGCCCCGAACCCGCCGTCAAAGGCGTGCACCACACCAGCCCCGCCCCGACTGCCGCCCCCGAGAAAAAAACCTCCTGGTGGGACAGCTTCAAAGCATGGCTCAAACGCATTTTCGGCGGCAGCGAAACCCAAGCCGCACCCGCTGCCGAAACCTCCGAAAAACGCAGCACGGCAAACCGCAGCGGCAGCCGCGCCAACAACCGCCGCCAAAACCCGCGCCGCAGCAAACGCGAAGGCAGCAAAGTAGAAGTCCGCGAAGTGGCAGGCAAAACTGCCGGACAGGAAGCGCGTGCCGACAAAGCCGAAACGCGCAACAACGGCAACCGCCGCCGCAACGAACGCAGCGACCGCGCCGACGAAGCGGAAATCCAAGGCCGCAACGTACAGCCTGCCGCAACCGTTGCAGATGCCGCACCGTCCGAAACCGAAGTTCAGACCGGCAAACGCCGCCGCAACAGCAACCGCAACGAACGCGGCCAAACCGCGCCGGAAACCGCCGCCGTTGCCGAAACAGCCGTTCAGACAGCGGAAAACACGCCGTCCGAACCGCATACCGCAGAAGACAAAGGCAGCAAGCCCAAATCCGAACGCAACCGCCGCGAACGCGACAGCCGCGATGCCAAAGAACGCCGCGAACGCAACAATCAGCGCGACCGCCGTCAAAACGGCAAAAAACGCAATATCCCGTCTGCCGCCAAAATCGAGCAGTACCTGAATATTCACGACACCGCCGACAAAGTCCGTTCCGCCGCCGCACACGTTTTCGGCGAAACCGACGCAAACGCGCCGATTACCGTCAGCATTGCCGAACCGCTCATCGCCACACCCGTTCAGACGGCATCTCCCGCCGTTTCAAACGGCGACGCACTGGTTTATGATGCGGCAGAAAAAATCCGCCGTGCCGCTGCCGCCATCCTGCCCGAAGGCGCGACACCGAAAGCCGCAACACAGGAAATGCCGTCTGAAACCGCAACCTTTACGGCTGCGGCGGAACAGGCACGGGAAACCGCACAAACCGGCGGACTCGTCCTGATCGAAACCGACCCTGCCGCATTGAAGGCGTGGGCGGCACAACCCGAAGTCCAAGCCGTACGCGGTTTGCGCCGTTCCGAACAGCCCAAGCCGGAAGAAGCCGCAACCGTCCCTGCCGAAGAAATGATCCAAGTCGAAACCCGGCAAGGCTGAACCGACGGCGGCAAAAAGAGGTTCTGTTCCGCAGAACCTCTTTTTTACATAGATTCGGATACCTGCAATGCCGTCTGAAACTTCACCATTCCCGTGATTACCGAAACATTCCGCCATTCCCGCAACCTTTCGTCATTCCCGTGAAAACGGGAATCTAGAACCTCAAACTTTCGGATAATCTTTGAATATTGCCGTCGCCCAAAGGCCTGGATTCCCGCCTACGCGGGAATGACGGTTTAGAAGTTGCCCGAAACCTCAAAAAAACCGAAACCGAACAAGCCGGATTCCCGCAACATTTCGTCATTCCCGTGAAAACGGGAATCTAGAACCTCAAACTTTCAGATAATCTTTAAATATTGCCGCTGCCCGAAGGTCTGGATTCCCGCCTGCGCGGGAATGACGGCGGAGGATGGACGATGCCGTCTGAAACTTCGCCATTCCCGTCATTCCCGCAACCTTCCGCCATTCCCATAATTACCGCAACATTCCGTCATTCCCGTGAAAACGGGAATCTAGAACCTCAAACTTTCAGATAATCTTTGAATATTGCCGCTGCCTGAAGGTCTAGATTCCCGCCTGCGCGGGAATGACGGGTCTTTTATCATCTTTAAAGGCTGCCGCGCGCCATCTCGACGGCGGTCTCCACGGCAGTTATCAGGCTGCCGGAATCCGCCCTGCCGGTTGCCGCCAGATCGAGCGCGGTGCCGTGATCGACAGAGGTGCGGATAAAGGGCAGGCCGAGCGTGATGTTCACGCCCTGCCCGAAACTGTGGTATTTCAACACGGGCAGCCCTTGGTCGTGGTACATCGCCAATACGGCATCCGCACCTTCGAGCATAAACGGTTGGAACAAGGTATCCGCCGGATACGGACCGGCAAGGTTTATCCCTTCGCGGCGCAGGTTTTCAAGCGTGGGGATAATGGTGTCGGTTTCTTCGTGTCCGAGGTGTCCGCCCTCGCCGGCGTGGGGGTTGAGTCCGGCAACGAGGATTTTGGGATTTTTGATGCCGAATTTGTGTTTTAAGTCGTGATGCAAAATGCGTGCGACGCTTTCAATCAACGGCCGCGTGATGGCGGCGGCAACGTCTTTCAGCGGCAGGTGGGTCGTTACGAGGGCGACGCGCAGGCCTTTGCCGGCAAGCATCATCACGACCTGCCCCGTGCCGCTTTTTTCCGCCAGATATTCGGTGTGTCCGCTGAAAAAACCTGTGCTTGCGCGCGCGTCGTTGATGATGCCTTTGTGCAGCGGCGCGGTAACGATGCCGTCGAAAATGCCGTCTGAAATGCCTGCGAGCGCGGTGTCTAGAAGTTGCAGCACATAGGCGGCGTTGGCGGGATTGAGTTTGCCCGCCTCAACCGCTTCGGCGGCAGGGATGTGCAGCACTTCCAGCTCGCCTTCTTCGGGCGCGCCGCCTGATTCCGGATCAAAGTCGCGCAAGACGACGCTTTTGCCCAAGGCTTCGGCGCGCGCGCGCAACAGGTTTTTGTCGCCCAATACCGCGCAGCGGCAGGGCAGGCGTGCAAATGCCAAGTCCAAACAAATATCGGGGCCGATGCCGGCGGGCTCGCCCGAGGTAACGGCAAAAACAGGCTGTTTCATCGTGTCTGCTCCAAACAAAATGCGATTCTAACGCCGCAGGCGCGCGGCGATGTAAATTTTTCTGATTTTGTTGACAATCTGCTAGAATAGGCGTTTACAAAATTTAAAGCCTGCTTACATACCGCCATATGTGTGGATTTCAACTTTAAAGGAAGCAATATGAACGGAAACTTTACCGAATGGCTGCACGGCTGGGTCGGCGCCATCAACGATCCGATGTGGTCGTACTTGGTCTATATGCTTTTGGGCACGGGGATTTTCTTCACCGTCGCCACGGGTTTTGTCCAATTCCGCCTGCTCGGACGCAGCATCAAAGAAATGCTCGGCGGCCGCAAACGGGGGGACGACCCTCACGGCATCACGCCGTTTCAGGCATTTGTAACCGGACTCGCCAGCCGCGTGGGCGTGGGCAACATCGCGGGCGTGGCCATCGCCATCAAGCTCGGCGGGCCGGGCGCGGTGTTTTGGATGTGGGTAACCGCCTTAATCGGTATGAGTTCGGCGTTTGTCGAATCTTCGCTGGCGCAGCTGTTTAAAGTCCGCGACTACGACAACCACCATTTCCGGGGCGGCCCCGCCTACTACATCACGCAAGGCCTGGGTCAGAAATGGCTGGGCGTGTTGTTCGCCTTGAGCCTGATTTTCTGCTTCGGCTTTGTGTTTGAAGCGGTTCAGACCAATACCATCGCCGATACCGTCAAAGCGGCGTGGGGCTGGGAGCCTCATTATGTCGGCGTCGCCTTGGTCATTTTAACCGCGCCGATTATCTTCGGCGGCATCAGGCGCGTATCTAAAGCGGCGGAAATCGTCGTGCCCCTGATGGCGGTTTTGTACCTCCTGATGGCATTCTTCATCATCGTTGCCAATATTTCCCTGATTCCCGACGTATTCGGTCAGATTTTCGGCAACGCGTTTAATGTCGAAGCGGCGGGCGGCGGCTTCCTCGGCGGTCTGATTTCGCAAACGATGATGATGGGCATCAAACGCGGCCTGTATTCCAACGAGGCGGGTATGGGTTCCGCGCCGAACGCCGCCGCCGCCGCCGAAGTGAAACACCCTGTTTCGCAAGGTATGATTCAAATGCTGGGCGTGTTCGTCGATACCATCATCGTCTGCTCATGCACCGCCTTTATCGTCCTGATTTACCAACAGCCTTACGGCGATTTGAGCGGTGCGGCACTGACGCAGGCGGCGATTGTCAGCCAGGTGGGGCAATGGGGCGCGGGCTTCCTCGCCGTCATCCTGTTTATGTTTGCCTTTTCCACCGTTATCGGCAACTATGCCTATGCCGAGTCCAACGTCCAATTCATCAAAAGCCATTGGCTGATTACCGCCGTTTTCCGTATGCTGGTTTTGGCGTGGGTCTATTTCGGAGCGGTTGCCAATGTGCCTCTGGTCTGGGATATGGCGGATATGGCAATGGGCATTATGGCGTGGATCAACCTTGTTGCCATCCTGCTGCTCTCGCCCTTGGCGTTTATGCTGCTGCGCGATTACACCGCCAAGCTGAAAATGGGCAAAGACCCCGAGTTCAAACTTTCCGAACATCCGGGTCTGAAACGCCGCATCAAATCCGACGTTTGGTAAATCCCGCCCTTACCGGAGCCGCTTCTTCACGAAGCGGCTTTTCTCTTCCCGCGCGCACTGTAAAAACAGGGCGAACAAGCGTACAATCCCAAACCTTTACTTTTGAATCCATTTCGTTTTTCAGACGGCATATTGAATATAGTGGTTTAACAAAAATCAGGACAAGGCGAGGCAACGCTGTACTGGTTTTTGTTAAACCACTATAAATGCCGTCTGAAACACCGTCAGGCAATACACACATGACCCACATGATTTACCCCAAAACCTACGACGTTATCGTCGTCGGCGGCGGCCACGCAGGCACGGAAGCCGCACTCGCCGCCGCCCGTATGGGCGCGCAGACGCTTTTGCTCTCACACAATATCGAAACGCTCGGACAAATGTCGTGCAACCCCTCTATCGGCGGCATCGGCAAAGGGCATTTGGTACGCGAACTCGACGCGCTCGGCGGCGCAATGGCGTTGGCAACCGACAAATCCGGCATCCAGTTCCGCCGCCTGAACGCCAGCAAAGGCGCGGCCGTCCGTGCCACGCGCGCGCAGGCAGACCGTATCCTATATAAAGCCGCCATCCGCGAAATGCTGGAAAACCAAGAAAATCTGGAGCTTTTCCAACAAGCCGTCGAAGACGTAACGCTCGAAGGCGAACGCATCGGCGGCGTAATCACCGCGATGGGCGTGGAATTTAAAGCACGCGCCGTCGTGTTGACCGCCGGCACGTTTTTGTCCGGCAAAATCCACATCGGTTTGGAAAACTACGAAGGCGGCCGCGCCGGCGACCCCGCCGCCAAATCCTTGGGCGGTCGTTTGCGCAAATTGAACCTGCCTCAAGGCCGTCTGAAAACCGGCACGCCGCCGCGTATCGACGGGCGCACGATTGATTTCTCCCAACTGACCGAACAGCCCGGCGACACGCCCGTTCCCGTCATGTCCGTACGCGGCAGCGCCGATATGCACCCGCGCCAAGTGTCCTGCTGGATTACGCATACCAACACGCAAACCCACGACATCATCCGTTCAGGCTTCGACCGTAGCCCCATGTTCACCGGCAAAATCGAAGGTGTCGGCCCGCGCTACTGTCCGTCTATCGAAGACAAAATCAACCGCTTCGCCGACAAAGACAGCCACCAGATTTTCCTCGAACCCGAAGGCCTGACCACGCACGAATACTATCCTAACGGTATCTCCACCAGCCTGCCGTTCGACATCCAAATCGCGCTCGTCCGCAGTATGAAAGGTTTGGAAAACGCCCATATCCTGCGCCCCGGCTACGCCATCGAATACGACTACTTCGATCCGCGCAACCTCAAAGCCAGCCTCGAAACCAAAACCATTGCCGGATTGTTTTTCGCCGGGCAAATCAACGGTACGACAGGTTATGAAGAAGCCGCCGCGCAAGGACTGCTAGCGGGCGCGAACGCCGTGCAATACGTCCGCGAACAAGACCCGCTCCTGCTGCGCCGCGAACAAGCCTATCTCGGCGTATTGGTGGACGACCTCATCACCAAAGGCGTGAACGAACCCTACCGCATGTTCACCAGCCGCGCCGAATACCGCCTGCAACTCAGGGAAGACAACGCCGACATGCGCCTGACCGAAGACGGCTACAAAATCGGCTTGGTGTCCGAAGCGCAATGGCGCATGTTCAACGAAAAACGCGAAGCCGTCGAACGCGAAATCCAACGTTTGAAAACAACGTGGTACACACCGCAAAAACTCGCCGAAGACGAACAAATCCGCGTATTCGGACAAAAACTCAGCCGCGAAGCCAACCTGCACGATTTGTTACGCCGCCCGAACCTCGACTACGCCGCGCTGATGACGCTCGAAGGCGCAAGGTCGTCTGAAAACCTGTCTGCCGAAGTCATCGAACAAGTCGAAATCCAAGTCAAATACCAAGGCTATATCGACCGCCAAAACGAAGAAATCGACAGCCGCCGCGACATCGAAACATTAAAACTGCCAGACGACATCGATTACAGCAAAGTCAAAGGCTTATCCGCCGAAGTGCAGCAAAAGCTCAACCAGCACAAACCCGAAACCGTCGGTCAAGCCAGCCGCATTTCCGGCGTAACACCTGCCGCCGTCGCACTGCTGATGGTGCATTTGAAGCGCGGGTTTAAAGACGCGAAATAAACACATCGGTACGATGCCGTCTGAAACCATTTTCAGACGGCATTCCTACTATCCCAACAGGAAACATCATGCACATACTGACCGCCGGCGTGGACGAGGCAGGACGCGGACCTTTAGTCGGCAGCGTGTTTGCCGCCGCCGTCATCCTTCCGGAAACATTCGACCTGCCCGGACTGACCGACTCCAAAAAACTCAGCGAGAAAAAACGCGACGCACTTGCCGAAATGATAAAAAATCAGGCGGCCGCGTGGCACGTCGCCGCCGCCTCGCCCGAAGAAATCGCCAGCCTCAACATCCTGCACGCCACCATGCTCGCGATGAAACGCGCCGTTGACGGTTTGGCTGTGCGTCCCGAAAAAATATTCATCGACGGCAACCGCACTCCCAAACATTTGAACATCCCTGCCGAAGCCGTCGTCAAAGGCGACAGCAAAATCATCGAAATCTCCGCCGCATCCGTTTTGGCAAAGACCGCCCGCGATGCGGAAATGTACGCACTGGCGCAACGCCACCCCCAATACGGTTTCGACAAACACAAAGGTTACGGCACGAAGCAGCATTTGGAAGCCCTCAAACAATACGGCGTGCTGCCCGAACACCGCCGAGACTTCGCCCCCGTCAGAAACCTGCTCGCGCAACAGACGTTGTTTTAAACCGGCATAAAAATGCCGTCTGAAGCCTTCAGACGGCATTTCCAGCATCGCAACTTCAAAGAGAAAGAACCCAAACCGTCATTCCCGCGCAGGCGGTAATTTATAGTGGATTAACGAAAATCAGGACAAGGCAACGAAGCCGCAGACAGTACAGATAGTACGGAACCGATTCACTTGGTGCTTCAGCACCTTAGAGAATCGTTCTCTTTGAGCTAAAGCGAGGCAACGCCGTACTGGTTTTTGTTAATCCACTATAGTTTTTTGGGTTTCAGTTGTTTTTAAGTTTTGGGAAACTTCCCAACCGCCATTCCCGCGAAAAACAGAAAATCAAAAGCGTGGGCAACAAGTTGCGTACGCTACGCTCACTGCCAAGAAACAATTTTACCGTTTTCAATTTTTGGTAAATTATCTTGTAACGCACAAAAACCAAAACATTTTTGTGTGAATTTCGTCCTGAATTCTGTTAATTTATCAATGAACTCTTGTTCATTTTCCTTTGTTTGAAACGAAAATTCATCTTGTAACTTTTCATAATCGAAATGACCCATTTCATCACAATATAATTTATCAAATTCATCTGCTAGCCAAATGCACAATTCTTTCAGATGATTGTCTGATAAAATTTCCTGTGGTAATAATTCTTCACACCAATCGTTTTCAATAATTTCATCATTTTCATCATAAAACCATACTGGAAAACAGTGAAATTCAAGTAACAATCTTATTTTTTTCATTTAACTACTCTTTTGGGGTTGGCACCAACAATAAACCCATTATTGCCTATATCAATAGCCACACGGTGTTTTGTGCCGTTATAGGTGAATTCATATATAGGTCTTGTGCGTTGCATTCCTACAATTTGTCCATTTTTAACCGCAGTCATCAAATAATTAGGAATTTCAGATAAAGAAACCTAAAATCCGTCATTCCCGTGAAAACGGGAATCCAGTCCGGTTTCCGTTTTTTTTTTTTT
>NZ_CATQFV010000009.1:0-21469 GCF_958267435.1 Neisseria benedictiae | reverse complement strand
GCTTGGGCGGTTTGCTGGAAGAAGGTGCTCATGAGAAATCCCCTAAATGTCTTGGTGGGAAGTTAGGGGATTTCGGGGAATTTTGCAAAGGTCTCAGATTGGGTTGTTATCTATGATATTTTGAATAATTTGAAGGATTCATTGGATATAATCGCCCCTACGCTTACTGAAAGTATCGAAATAAAATAAGGTCTCTTGAATGTTGAAATAGCCTGAAGGCTTTAGATGACAAATGAAGAATATTATAGGAGGATTTTTATATGGAAAAATTTGGTGTAAACATTTTGTATCATGGAACAAACTTAAAATTTAAGAAATGGAAAGTAGGTCATCAAGCACATAACAAAGGATATAAAGCACATTCCGCTTTATTTTTTACAACAGACAAAGAATATGCTAAGGGTGCAGGTGAAAATAAATATTTAGCTAGTTTTAAATATAAAAAAGAAGCATGTAAAAAAATATTAGATTTAAGAGATTGTTCTGATGATGTTTATGAAAACTTCAGGAACCATGTGATTGAAAAATACCCTGTGATTAATGAGTATTTTGGCTTGATATCCGATTCGTCTCAATGGAAAAAGTTCTGGCAAGAAGGTAAAACTTTTAAATTAGTTAGTCCATCTTCTGATCAGATTAAGTATCACTATTCAATTTTCCAAAGTACAAATAACCAATACTCTTGGAATTTTTTGCAGGGGAAAACTAGAGAATTAATAGAGTATTGGATTTTGGCTGCAAAAGATTTGGGATACAACATTCTTATTTGTAACGAATGGAATTCGTTTGGACTTAAAGAGCCTAAAACGTCTTTATGTATTGCTATTTTAGATTTAAATATTATCGAAGATGAGCCAGATTGGCTAAATTAAATAATAATTTCCTAAACATCTGATATAAGTATCTGAAGTACATTACTGTTCCAAATTAAAAAGGTCGTCTGAAACCATTTCAGACGACCTTTCTTCTTCCTAGCTATCCATATTTAACCGCAACCGCCGCATTTGCCGCAGCCGCTGCTGCAATCGCGTTTTTTCGGTTTGAATACGAATTTTCGCAAGAGGAAGAATATGCAAGTGAGCATAATCAAGCCGACAATAATATATTGAGTCATGACGATAGTATCCTTGAAGAAATTTGGTAAACCACAAATGCGGCGAAGTAAGCCATCAGGAACAAATAGCCGGTAATCATCACCATATTTTTTGTGGATTTGGTTTCACGTTTAATCACTGCCAATGTCGCGGCGCACATGGGGGCATAGACATACCAAGCCAAGAAGGCGAAGGCGAAGGCGAAGGCGATCGGCAGGCCCCAGTTGTTGTGTATGATCGGAATCAGCGCGTTTTGTACGGCGTCTTCAGACGACGCGCTGACGGCATAAACCGTACCCAACGCGGCAACGACGACTTCGCGCGCGGCGATGCCCGGAATCATGGCGATACACATTTCCCAAGTGAAGCCCAGCGGGGCGAACAATGGTTGGATAGCGTGGCCGAGCATACCCGCGAGGCTGTAGTCGATTGCTGCGCCTGTTGCGCCTGCGGGCGGTTGCGGCCAGCTTACCAAGCCCCACAAAACTACGGCAAGGGCGAAGATAATCGTACCGGCGCGTTTGAGGAAGGCTTTTACCCTGTCCCATAGGCTGGTCATGATGTGTTTGAAGTTGGGCGTACGGAAAGTCGGCAGTTCCATTAAGAGCGGGAATTGTTGCACGTTGCCTTTCATACGCGCCAAGCGTTTCATGATATACGCTGCCAAGGCGGCAGACAGGATGCCTGCGAGATAGAGGATGAACAGCGTCAGTCCTTGCAGGTTGAAAATTCCGCCTACGGTGCGGTCAGGAATGACGGCGGCGATAATCAGCGCGTAAACGGGCAGCCGCGCGGAGCAGGTCAGCAGCGGGGCGACGGCGATGGTAACGAGGCGTTCGCGCGGGTCATTAATCGTACGCGCCGACATCACGGCGTGTTAAAGTTACAAATTTCTGTCAAAAGATACAAATAAGTGTTACCTTATAAGACAAATCATTTATAATCTACTAACCTGCTTAATTATCTGATAAGGAAGTAGATTTGTCATATTTCAACGGTAATAATTTAGAAAAAGCTCGCTGGCGTTGTTCGCTTAATTTAGAGAGGTATTTTGAAGGTAAAACTCTTTTCGGTTTTTACAATAACGAGCATGAGTATGTCGTCACTTGGTATGAAAACCGTCTCTCTCTAGATAAATCTAAAACACTCGTTGAAGTCACTTTTATCAATTTAACTAATCCTACCTATATAAACAGGCAAACAGGCAAAAAATGCCAAAGTTTCTTTAGGATTGCTCTACCTATCAATTACCTGCATAAAGTTCCGTTCGGTAGCATTTGGAAAAATGGCAAATCGGAATATAAGTTCAAACTTAAAGAGTTCAAAGTTACCTTTTCAAAGAGTAAAGGATTGACTTATAAGCCTCTTTGGACGGATAAGGTATCTCATCCTTTTGAAGCAGACAAATATGTTCATTCTTCTTATTTGAATGGTTTTAAAAGGGATGGAAATCAGTTACTTGTTATTAAGCCTGAAGGTGAGGATAAATCCTATATTGTTCATCCGTTACATTTCTTTATGGCTCACTATGGTTATTCGAACGAGTTAAAACGCATATTGATTACAGATAACTGGAGTAAGGTTGAACAGAAATTACACCTAAATGAATCCTTTGAAGAAAAAGGCGTATTTATTCCGAATAATCTTTCTACGAAAGACGCGGTGTTTCTTTATCACTTGAAATATGATGCTTACACAAAAAAAGTTGTAAAAGATATAGCAACTAAAATTATCTTTTCTAAAAGTCAGAAAAGTCCAAAGTATCTTATTCCTTGTTGGCACGACCAATCCATTACACTTTCATTCTATGGTATTAAGCTAGGAAACTCCGTGCTTTGCTGCCAGATCACAGGAATTAGCCAACCGCGAGGCGAACCAATTAACCTTTATTACCATTCTGTGATAAAAACAAATAAGAATGGTGAAGAGCTAGATGGTAATAAACCTCAATATAGAATGAGAAAGTATGAACGAGAACACGATCTTGAGAAGCTAGACATATCGTTAGATAACGTAAATAACCTTGTGACGGCGGATGTAATTGAATACTTAAAATTACTTGGTGAACAACGAGAAATAAATCGTATTCAACTCACTCAAGAGAGCCTAAAAAATGGCAAGGTTAACCCCTTAAAATATGATGAACCAGTAAATTACAGTACTGGTGAAAAACAAGGTAAAACAGGTCTTACAGGTATTGCTAACTGTTTCTATGACATCTCAAACACCGATGAAATAGAAGGTAAATCACGTTTAGAAGAGGTTTGGGAACATGCTAAACGACTACGTTACGAGCAGAATGCTAACGTTTATTGGTACACGCCTAAACAAGGGTTTCATGAAAGCGATAACTTTACATTAGTTTCATTAGAAAACTTACTTGAGCCTTTAAAAAAATTTTATCCTTCGGCGGCATTGATATTACGCGTAGATGTACAAAGAAGAACATTCTTTGTATTAAGTTTCCCCGAAAAAGATGAAAAAGAGAACTCTGGTTTTAGTAGCATGGTTTACGAACCTCAAAATGTCCAACATTTTCTATCGGAAGACGGCAATGTTTACAACCAAGATGGAAACCTATTTAAGCTGTTTATTGAGGTGGTATCAAGTGGAGGGGTAAGCAGTGATTACGTTGACTCTAAGGATGGAAAAATGTCATCATTTAGACATCGAGAAGCTAGAAAGACGAATAATAACTGGGTTTGGAATGGTATCAAAAAATTAGTTGAAACATAGTAGATGAGACAATAGACCTCTTGCGAAAGTATCCTGAAGATTTACAATTCCCAAATGAAATACGAAAACCTCATCCAAAGAAGCGACAGGGAATTCAAACGGCTCACAGGTGTAACGCCCGTCCTTTTTCACGAAATGCTGAAAGTCACCACAGAAGCAGAAAGCCGGAAGGTCAAGTCAGGCAGGCCGCATACGCTCAGCTTGGCAGACCAACTGCTGCTTACCCTGAGCTATCTGCGTCATTAGACCTCTTGCGAAAATATTCATCCCATCGCATTAACCAGTCCTGCAATCAGATTTGCTGTTTTGACGAGTTAACATCCCCAACTACAGCACTTTATGCCGTTACCGTAACTGGCAGGCGCAAGATAACACTTTGGGCCGAATTACTGAAACTGATTAACCGAGACCTTTGCAAAATTCCCCCAAATCCCCTAAATTCCCACCAAGACATTTAGGGGATTTGGGGGAATTTTGCAAAGGTCTCTAACCACCAACTGACTGAAAAAGGCTTAAAAGCCAAGAAAGCATCCGCTACCGTTGTTGATGCCACCATTATTCAGACAGCCGGCAGCAAACAGCGTTGGGCTATAGAAGTCGATGACAATCTAAAACCCGTTATGTAATCGAACGAACAAGGTTTCAGTACGCTGTACCGTAAATTCCGCTATGCCCGGGCAGCCTATTTCGGTCTGAGTAAAGTGAGTGCGCAAAGTTATCTAGAGACGAAGTGTTTGAACCTATTGGCGCCTGAAAGGCAGATCGGATACCCGATAATTAGGTTTTCGGGGTGGTTAAAGGGGATATTTGTGGAAAATAAGGAGATATTTGGAATTGGAACGAAAACAGCCTTTGGGTTTCGGTTATCTAGTAAAAGGGCTATCTTGCAGAGATCTCGATATAATTTTAAGAGAATCACCAAATTTTATTTGTGCTGATTAATAAAAATACCTTGAACAGATTTAATCAAGGTCAAGGTATTTCTAGGGTATACAATAAACTTTAAAATCCTTAAAAGGATTAATTTATATCAAATATTATATCATCTTGTCTGGTACCAAATCCAGGTTTTCTCATAATTGTTATCACAATACTTTTATGAGATGTACCTCCGTCAGGGGTTACTTTTTTTTCAACGGCACAAGGGATGTGTATACCAGTTCTAGAACAGGATATGACGAAATTGTCTTTATCATTTAAAGCAATAACAGCCATAATATGTTCTGAAATAAAACGATTGAATAAATCCCTTAGTTCATTTAATTCAATTGGGGGGTTGTTGCGAGCGTCATTAACTCTATCTTGTGAGAAATGGAAAGTTAGAGCAAATTGTGTGGAGTACTTGGCAACTTTTTGGTTTATCTCATTAGTTAGGTTTTGTAAGTCAGTTGCAGTAATCATTTTTGCTCTCTAATACTATTGATCAATTTCTCTAATGCAACATTAAGCTCAGTATCAGACTGCGCGGTAACGCTACCGATGATTTTAGAATTTGTAATAGTTCCCATACGGACATCAAAATGCTTATTATCAAATGAATCTACGAGTACTACATTGTCATCATCATAAAAAATGGCAAAGTTTTGGGCAAGGGTCATGTCAAATTTAAACATAGCTCCTCCTTGTTGTACCTCTTAATAAATTAATTTAGGGATAAAATTATAAATTGTAAGAATCCCCGAGTTTTTAGCACAATTAATCTAAGAAAAGCAAAACTTAAGGATTCAAAAGGTGTATCGCCTTTTAAACGCTTATGTAGCTTAATTGCGTTATAAAAATTTATGAATCAACGTAGTTCCTTTTATTTGTGTGTCAAATTTCGAAAGGAAATATACCAAGCTACATTTATATCAAGGTGCAGATAATACATATTACCTTACTACTATTAGTTTGCAGATATGTAATATGGGGAAACTTTTACTAAAATATCACACAGAAGGGGGCTTAGCTTACTGATTGTGTGCAGTTTGCAACAAAAGTCATTGATGGCGCAAATAGATAATTCCTCAAATAGTGACTTTTTTCAAAAAAGGCAAAATATTTGGCAACAAATGCATTATTCCTTTAGTATAGTATAGGATTGTTATAGCATATGGACCTATTTCTAAGCTTTTTTGTGATTGCTTTTTTGACATTTGGTCAAATGCTCCATACAGAATTGGTTCTAGTTGTGACGATTATTAGTGCTTTTTTGATATGAGCAATCATAGCCGTAAATTTTTAGAATAATATGAATGATAATTCTGTTGTGTGAGAAGGCTATGGTTTTGTGACCCTATGTATAGGCATTCCAAACACGACTTGATATTAGTGTAGGGTAAGGCATATTTTTTGTGGACGCTCATTCTAGTATTGTCTTCCAAATACTGCAAGCAACACTAAAATCTTTCATGCATAAAAATGTTAAATTCAGATATTACCTTACTTTTCTAGGTCAATTCTACTCTAAAGCAGAGAGTACTTGCAACTCATATATGCGCTGATAGTAAACGATTGATGTGTACTCCGTTATAATTTTGAATATTAAATTTGGTTTTTAGGTTGGATCTAGGTAGATCTAGACAGTAATGTCAATTCTGTTGAAAACAGAATTGACATTTTAGGTTCAATGTTGCAGAAATAACAACTTCATCACAAGACTATTATTTTATCCGTTGGTATATGTCTTGTGGAAGGAAATAATCCTTATCTTCGCTACGGTAGTAGGCAATGTCATTAACCAATAAAAAACTATCTCGTTTTGGCTTTTTAATCTCTATACTATGTAAGCTGTATAGAACCACATAAACCAATTCGATTTGTTCTTTTTCAGTAAGTTCTGATTTTTTATAGAGTTCGACTAGCCTGTGAGAACAATGTTTTTTAAGTTGTTTAGTCTTAATTTGCTGAATCAGCTTACGATCGATTTTAAGCTCTAGGTGGTATTCCAATTTTAAGTGATTGATGAAACCTGTTATTGCTGCCGTTTGCCCTGATCTTCCCACAAGATACTGGTTTAGTTGCTCTTGTGTTGGATATTCCGTAACATTGTTGGCACTGATTAAATCTATCGCAGGTTGCAAGGCTAATCGTACTGATTTAAGTGAGGTTTTACCCTCATCACACCGCCGTTGTAATTTTCGATAATAGCTTGCGATACAAGGTACAGGATCTTTGAGCTTATTAAAAAGGACTTGTATGCGTTCTATTTCTGCTAAATCCTCTTTTAAAGCTTCGTCAATAACGATTTGATTCGTATCAAGTAACCAGCATAATACGGTTAAATTGGCGCGTAATCCATTCGGTTTAAAGTGCATGACTAACTCTGCGTAGTCAGGGATTTGCTGCCAAGTTTCATCACAATCGATGAAGAACCGTATGAAATTTGAACCTTTGTGCAAAGCGATGTTGATACCGCATTTCCGCATATGCCAGAAAATGAATTTCTTGTATGCGGTCTTTATCGCCTTATTGCGAAAGATGTGCACATTTAAACGAATCATATTAAATAACAAGGTTCGTTTTGCACAATCAGGGCAAACACTGCCGTAACCGGATGGCATTTCGCCTTTGCATCTCGGGCAATTTGAAAGTAACTGCTCGTCGCATTTCTTACAGAATTGCTTCTCTAGATTGTGAACCTTACGGTATCGGTAGCAATTTTTACAAGTAGCAAAAGTGTATCTACGGTAGCACTCTAAACAAACAGGCTTATTCGTTACCGGAGAACGATATCTATCGCGTGTCATTTTGCCGCATTCAGAGCATTCTTTTTCCTCACGGAAGTAACGAATGCATGAGGTACATACCGCTCCATAACGGCTTATCATACCGACGTCAAATGTACCTGCGGCTTTTCCACAACGTACACAATCCGTTAATCTCTCGCACTTAAGACAAATTTCGCCCCTGCGGTGAATGCGTTTTAGTTGGCCACATTGCTTACAGGTTTTCTTTTTGAACCATTGGGCATAGCAATTTCTGCAATAGCATTCTCCTCGAAACTTACGAGTAACTTGAGCTTTACAACAAATAGAGCAACTGTTTTGAGAAGGAATTTTGTTTATTTTCATGAAGCGATTTTTAACTGACGTTTTAAACGTTCCCATTGACGTTTCATGCTTGAAATAGAATTGGTCTTATTTTTTCTCGTTACCGTTTTACGTCTTACCGTTTTGCCTTCTGGTGCGTGTTTAAAGAGTGTATCAAGCTCCTGGGGGTAGCGTTCAAAAGCGAATGCCTTTTGTGTAATACCACTTTGCTGAATAGCTTGAATGAAATCCTCGTTTGATAATTTTAGGATTTTCATAGCATTTACGAGCAGGTTTTTACGTTCAGTAATGGGTAATTGCTCAAATGCAAGGGCAGTTTTGGTCTGGCATATTTCCGTTTGAGAAATACCGCATTGTTCTACAAATTTTGTAATCGCATGAGTTGATTTTGCAGTAGCAGCACTCCGAATGAGGTTGATGAAGTGGCGTAATATATCAAAATATACTTGAACATTTACATACTTCCCGAAACATTCACATGAATGAGTGGCAAACACCTTATCAAGAGTTTTCATTGTTGCTATTTCTGCTTTATTAAGTAGTGTAGCGACAATCTCCAATCTCTTTCCGCATTGATGGCAATAATTCAATCGTCGTTTCTCTGCGGTAAGTAAATGTGGTTGGTAAGGTTCGCCACAACTATGGCATTTGGATTCAAGTAAGACTTGATGTTCCAAACAGCCAAAATACCACGCAAAACGCCATTCATTACGCAAATAAGGAGTTTCTTCTAAGCAACAAGGGCAATAAGATTGACCGACACGGAATGAACGATTACGTGAACTTCTTGATATAACCCATTTCGCTTGACCTTTAATGAGGGTATTTTCTCTGTTAATTGGTTTCAATACGGAATAAAGCGAATGATTGGCTAAATTTACCTGCTGATTAAGTGATAATGCCGTAATATCTTCATAAATCTGCGGTGCTATCGGCTCAAATCCCCTATCTAAATCATAGGTCCATAATCTCCACTTATCCCAATAAAACCCAGTAAATGTAATCGGCTCCGTACCACAATCTAATGCGGCACGAATAAGCCATGAACTGATACTTTCATTCGGATAAAGTGGCGTTCGGATAATCCCTGATTTTACCCGATAATTTTTCGTAAGCCCTGCGTTGGTTGCACCCATGAGTTATGCTCGATAATGTCTAAGGAAAATCAGAATTTCACGCCGACACGAACACCGTATTCGTTGATTTTGGTAGGATCGACTCGGATGTTCTCGCCGTCTAAAACGAAGCTGCCGGATGCTTTGAAGTGACGGTGTTTGTAGAACGGGCCGGCTTCGATGCCGACGGTATCGGTAATTTGTTTGCCGATATTCGCACCTACGCCCACGCCCCATCCGCGTGTTTTTGCATTAATGTCGGCTGAAGCACAGGCTGTGGTTGCGTTGTGTTTCAATTTGGCGTTCCAGGTCAACCTTAACCTCTGCCCAAGGATTCAGATACCAGCCGCAGCCCAAATCGGAAGTCAGGTCGGCGTGCGCTTTGGTATAGAAGGCTTCGCGCTCGGCGTTGAGCGATCCTTTCTCATTAGCTACCGCATCTTTGTATTTTTCATAGCCCAAACCTAAACCGGTACGCAGTTTGTTGGCCTCACTGAGCTGTTGTGTGTAAGTATAACCGGCATACACATCGGTACGTTTTTCTTTAATGCCTTTGCCGAATGGTTTGTAATGTTTATATGGAGTTGCATTCAGACAAAATGGAGTCATAGTCTATTTTCTGAGGTAGGGCAGAATACAGAAAGTCTCGAATCTCAAGTAGCCTGTTACAATCGGCATTGTGATTTAGATATTTACGGTTATCCAGTGTGCGGCTGATCAGTGCCAGTCTGGAAACTACTATTTCAGTCAATACATCTTTTTCCATTAATGTTGCCATAATGACTGCTCCTTAATTAATATCTGTAAAGAACAAATTAGTATCAACTCTGATTTATAGTATGTCCTACAAGGCGTGGATATTTGGCGCAGTAGAATCAAGAACAGACAGATTTCTGAAAATATAGGAATTTAAAAATGCTGAGTTATTTGGAAAAAAGGGGTGTACAAAAATCTCAAATTCTGGATATATATAAATATATTATATATATATACCAATTATAAAAGAATAATATTTAATATTTATATAGAAAGTGCGTTACTTTCAAACACACTCAGCCAAAACCGGAACAGTAAAACTCAGTTTCAGTTGTCGATGACCGGAACACACTCAGCCAAAACCGGAACAGTAAAACTCAGTTTCAGTTGTCGATGACTGGAACACACTCAGCCAAAACCGGAACAGTAAAACTCAGTTTCAGTTGTCGATGACCGGAACACACTCAGCCAAAACCGGAACAGTAAAACTCAGTTTCAGTTGTCGATGACCGAAACACACTCAGCCAAAACCGGAACAGTAAAACTCAGTTTCAGTTGTCGATGACTGAAACACACTCAGCCAAAACCGGAACAGTAAAACTCAGTTTCAGTTGTCGATGACTGAAACACACTCAGCCAAAACCGGAACAGTAGGATTCAGTTTCAGTTGTCGATGACTGAAACACACTCAGCCAAAACCGGAACAGTAAAACTCAGTTTCAGTTGTCGATGACCTAAACACACTCAGCCAAAATAGAAACCGTTGACATCAATTCGTCGATGACTTCCACACACTTCAGCCAAAAACCAAAGTCCCATTTTTATCTCTAAATTTTTCGGAAAGAAAAAAACACTATAATGTTGGGTATTGATATGTGAAGGAATCCACCATGAACCTAAAAGCTTTCGATTTGATGATTAACTTCGCTCTAAAAGGAAACTTTGTTGTGGTTCTGGAAAATACATTGAATACGTTTTGCAAAAAACTTGAAGAGTCCGATGTTGCGGTTAGAGAAGCAGCTGCTACTTTGATAGATGAAACTTTATTTTGAGCCGAAGTTCTGGGTTAAAAACGGACTGATTGTCCGGAAAGACAGCTTGTTCGAAGGTGATTACATTTACGGTGCAGACGGTTGCGGGTTCTTGCCATCAAATTTAACAGAGTTCCGAGAATATTGCCGGAAACAGTACCAAAAGTTTAAGGACGAAGAAGTTTTGGTTAACCGATATGCAATCGATATTTTAGGCATGTCAGAGCCGCCATATGATGACCACCATGTGACTTCAGTCAAATATTTTGTTTAATAAAGTGGTATTCCCATGTGGTGTAGCTATTCAAACGAAGGAATTTAAAATGTCGACATACAGACCGAATTTTACAAATCAACGGCAGATTTTTTCGTTAACGGAGCAGGAATATTTGTTTGAGCTGTCTGGTCGACTGCCTTTATCCCTGCTGACTGATTCGTCACGCAATATTGAAGAAATCGGCATCGATTTCATATACAGTTCAGCACGACTGGAAGGTAACACCTACGACCGGCATGATACTCAGGCTTTATTGAAAATCGGTCAAACCGCCGCAGGTAAACCGTATTCGGATGCCGTAATGCTGGTCAATCTGAGGGATAGTTACGGCTTTCTGATGTCTTGCATCGATACGCCGGAACCGTTTGACTGGAAAGATTTTGTCAAAACCACGCATTCGCTGATTGCCGACAAACTGCTTGAAAAAGGGGCTGTCGGCGTTGTACGCCGTGGAAGTGTGAAAATCAGCGGAACCGAATATACGCCTTTATCCAATCCGGAGAATTTAACTGCCGAATTAGACTGGATCATACAGGTCGCCCGGAAAGTCGAAAATCCTTTCGACCGGGCTGTTTACCTGCATAACAATTTGGCCTACCTGCAATTTTTCAAAGACTGCAACAAACGCACTGCCAGAAACTGTATGGCACTCTCCTTAATGAGGGAGAAAATTTTTCCGTGCGTACTGGATTCGGACAGTTGTCGGGATTATTCATCCGCCGTTATTTCCTACTATGAGACAGGTGAATATACGCTGTTTAAAGAATATTTCATTCATGCCTACGAAAATACGGTGAGAAAATACGAACCCAAATCCGATCCGGAAATCATACGGGATTTTTCCATTTGAATTTACTGGAGGTATGAGTGACACGATGAATCCGATTAAAACAAAGCTTGACATCCTTCCACGCCTTTAGGCGGGGGAGGATGTCAAGATGTGCAGCATTATCCAGTATCAGCCGAATTCCCGCTTCCGTACTCTGGTCGGCGACCAATGCGCGTGCTTTAAGGGTGCGATGGGTTTCTTCGGATAAGGTATAAAAAGCCCGCCATTGACGCGGTGGGGGGGGATTGAGAGAATGTTTCGGCGTTACTGGAGTGTGCCGTTCAACCAGATTTACTCGGTATTACAGGCTTCGGCAAAATATAAAATTTAACATAAGGTGTATTATGCGAACTAGAATAAATATGTAAATTTCATATCTTGAATCTCCTCGATTGCGGATGTTTTTCTCTGTCTTTACAGGCTGACAGACCTTATCTGCCAACTGCGTACTACCGTTACCCATTGCGCACGTCCTTAGGGATGGACGGCTATTCTCCGACTTTGTACAGCTGCACATTTTTTCCAAAACTAGGGCAACAACGGCTGGTATTTTGCGGCGGTACGGCAAACAAAAACCCACCATTCCAAGCCAATTTATACGCTAACTGTCGCCTAAATTCATACCAAGATTGGTCTAAAATCGCCCGATTTAAGCCTGATTTTTGTTTGATGTTTTTGCCATGCTGTTCAGCATCGCCTTTTGCTGATTTGGACATATTCGCCACTTGCAAATCTTCAACGTACACAATCGCGTGGTTTCGGCTGATTTTGCTGCTGATTTGATGCAGGTAATTTTTACGAATATTGCTGGTTTTATGGTGGAATTTGGCAATTTTGACTTTTAACTTTTGCCAATTTTTAGAAAATTTGGTCTTGTTTTTGAAACGTTTTTGTAGTTTCGCTAATTTGCCTTTTAGGTTCTTAAATGCGTTAATCGGCTCAAAATATTCGCCGTTGGACAAAGTAGCAAAACGAACGATGCCCATATCAATACCGATTTCTCCGCCGTTGGGTTTTGGTGTTTCCGTCTCAAATTCTGTTTGAATAGAAACATACCACATACCGCATTTTTGGCTGACGGTTACATTTTTCAGGCTGCCTGAAATAGCTCGGCTATTGCGATAACGCACCCAACCAATTTTGGGTAAATAGATACGGTTATTTTGTTGCTCCAATTTGCAGCCTTGTGGAAATCTGAAACTGTCTTTTTCTCCCTTGCGTTTAAATTTTGGAAAGTCCGAACGTTTGGCGAAAAAATTTTTGAATGCACTTTCCAAATCTTTCAAACTCTGCTGCAACACTTGGCTGTGGCAGTCTTTAAGCCAAACTAACTCACGTTTCCATTCAGGCAGCAAATTCGCGATTTTGGCGTAGCTGAATTTAAACGATTTATCTGCTTCGTACTGTTCATTTTGATACGCCAAAGCCCGATTGAAGACAAAACGGGCACAACCACAGAACTGCTTGATTCTGCGGATTTGCTCGCCGTTTGGCATGATTTCGAACTTAAAGGCTTTGCGTATTATCATAGTGGTATGATTATACCTTTGATTTGTGTTTGTGCCTTATATCTCCGCCCTGAAGGACGGAGTTTTACGGCACAGGGCTGATAATTATTTTCTCACTCTGTTATCTACTAGGACATCGTACTGGAAGCCCAATATGATGTACCTACTGAGCTACTGTATGAAATGCTGGCAAATTTATCTAAGGGTATTATATCCCCAAAACATCCACAAAATCTGTGGATAATATTCCATAAAGAAGGCCACCTGAACTTCAGATTAATCATCCTACTATCAAATACGTTACCGGCGGTTTTGGTAAATTCAAAAAAACAACCATCTTTATCAGCACTCTAAATAAGAAAGTACGATTTGTAACTGTAAGGAATATATTGAAGACATTAAGAAAACCATAGATCCATTTTTCAAATGCTATTTTGGTCAACTTGGTGTAAAAAACCGCCGTTAGGCGGTTTAAAGTTGTCATTCAGGGATGTTGGGTAAGATAAAAGGCGGATGACTGTCAAAGCCTACAATTTTGATGAAGCCGTCACCAAGGATGTAGTGAAGAATATAGGCAGATGTAAAATCTCCGTATCTGCTGCCTTTGTATTCAGGAATGCCTATGTGGTAATGCCAAAGGTTATGCCGTTGGGCAAATTGTACTTTCTCCAACCATTGTGGGTCGTCTTTCGGTACGCTGTCGCTGGATTTGTTCCTTCCGGGCAAGCCGGTCAATCCGTTTTACTGGACGAATAGAATAAATTCTGCAATTTTTCTGCGGTCTTCTTTAGGGAAATTTTCCAACCCTTTTTGAAATCTTCGGCCAAAAGTACCTGCATTTATCGCTCCAGCCATTTTTCCAGATCATCAACAGTATCGAATTGCGGAATGCTGACAAAACTGCCATCAACAGCGGTTTTAAGTTTTTCCAAATCGAAATTGTAATCAGTCGGAGGCAAGCTATGGCGGAAATATTCGCGCAGTAGTGTAATCCCTATGATCTCGCCCTGCCGGGTCTATACCCACGGGGCTTCCTGATGGGTTTTATTACGTAATGCCCATGCCGTGTAGCAGCCTTGCTCTTTACGGACACGGTTGAGGACAACCAACTCTTCGTCCGCATATTTGTCCGGTTCGATATGAGCCGCAGGTAAGGGACTGCTACCGTATTTTTTGTAGGTACGATAAATACAGGGTACTACCGGCCCGTGCTGCCAGTGTTCGATATTTTCGGCAAAAAGGGGGCGGTCAAGTATAGCAAGAGAGTAGCCTTGTGCGTAGTACAACAGTTTTTGAAGTTTGAGATTGGATATCTGCTCCCCTTCCTCTTCTTCAAAAGGGGAAAGGAAGAAATCTGCCACATCGTGTGCGCTCAGCATTTTCTGTTCCCGTCGTTGTGTATAAATCCGCAAGCTGTTTCGTGTATCTGTCTGGCAATGCTAGCAGTGACAGTTTGTTAACTTTCTGCGTCTGCCCCAATAATACCCTTTAATTTGCATAATGTGAACAAATACAAAGAACAAACAAAGGGAAATTTTAAGAGGATGATATGTGATGAAAGAGTAAAAAACCACCGGTCCCCTGATAAGCACCGGTGGTCAAACACATTACAAAGATGTCTGAACGGCTCAGACGTTAAGATTCTATTGCAGTTTGAAGCTGAAAACAAGATATGGCATTACCTTCCTGAGCGAGCCAAGTCTAACTGTTTTGCAATTTTTTCTCAGTCTCCTGAATCTTCAAACTGATTCCGCATCAGCCTGGCTGAACCATTTTCAAATATAATTGTTGGCGTGTCTTGGACCTGATAGTTCACTGCGGCCACAAAGACTTTCTCCAAAACTATTTCTGATTTTTGGTGCGCCATGGTTTTTCCTTTACTCACTTCTTTAAAGTCGGTTTAAATATATCGAACTGATCCTTGTCACCCGACTTATGTTTGCGGTTATAAGCCCGTCTAACCTTACTTACCGTCGAAGGACTACATTTAAGTGCAGATGCTATCCCTGTAATGCTCACACCGTTTAGTGTGAGTTGGATAATCCTTTTGTGCAAATCTTCATGTAGGAAATTGTCGCGTTGTTTACACCATAGGTTGAGAAAAGTAAGCCTGCAAGACCTCAAACGGCGTATTGCCGCCCAGACTACCATGCGGCTTCACCGTGTTATAGAAGTTCACAAACCGGCACAGCTCCTTTTGCCGGTGTTCCGAGCTGTCGAAACTCTGCTTTTCATGCCACATCTCCATCCGGGTGCGGATAACCCGTTCCGCCTTACCGTTGGTCTGCGGACGGGCAACCCGGGTAAACTTTTGACCAATCCCGTTCTCGTAACAGGCTACACCGAAAGCATGGTTGGCCAAGCCTTTATATTCCGTACCGCTGTCGGAGTAAACGCACTCAATCAGGTATGGGCAGGGATCAATCAGGTGTCCGGTCAGTAACTTGGCGGCGCTGTCTGCGGTTTTGTCCGGCAAAATGGCGGCGTATAGCTCCCTTGAGAAATCGTCGATGGCGACAAACAGGTAATCCCGCTTATCGGTGGCTTTCTGCCCTTTGAGCAGCGGCAGCCGTTTGGTATCGAGATGTACTAGCTCTCCGGGGTAGGATTTATTGTAGCGTTTGGCCTGCCTTTTGAGTTTTTCCTGAATGCTGCGTTCTACCTTGGCCAGGCGTTTCATTCCGTACTTTGCCTGTTTGAAACGGTTGTTGGTACTAGTTTGGGGTTTGAGCAGTCTGCCTCTTGCGGCTTTAAATGCGCGGTAGATGGTGACGCAGCTGACTTGGTAGCGGCGGGCCAGGGAGGTAACGCTTTCCTTCTCCTGCGTGTAGGCCAGCCAAATAGCTTGGCGGTGGTGCGGGGTTAGACGGGTGTTTTTGTGCATGTTCATATTTCAGTATTCTCCTGGAAATACTGTAAACAACGCTACTGGTTTCTACACTAGGTCGTCTGAAAATTTTGTCTTGCGGTTGTTTGGCGCGTTTGGGATGCTGACAGTTTATAAAGAGAGAAAAGTGCGAGCAAGGTCGTCTGAAAACACAGTTTCCATGGTATTAAGCCTTGAACTTGGGATTCAGACGACCTTTTCTATTTTCAACCACTCAATCAACGCCTCTGCCGCCTGCGTTTTGTGGCGGTTGGGCGGGTAGTATAAGGCCATCGGCGGATAGACGGCGCGGGCGCGGGCGAACAGTTCGACCAGTGCGCCCGAGGCGAGTTCGTCGGCGACGGCGTAGTGCGGCAGCCAGGTCAGCCCCAAGCCGTCGAGGGCGGCGGTTTTGACAAGGGCGGTGCTGTTGAAGGTGAGGCTGGCGGGCACGATGCAGCGGTGTTGCACCAGTTCGGACGGTGTTTCAGGCTGCCCGTGGCGGGTGAGATAGTCGGGCGCGGCAACGACGCACATCGCCCGTTCGCCCGAAATCGGCACGGCAACCATATCCTGCGCTACGTCGCCCAAAGGTCTTACACCAAAATCAAAGCCCTGCGCCACAATGTTCGACCAACTGTTGTTAATCAAAATCTCCACATCGACTTCGGGAAACTGCGCCAAAAACGACCGCACTTTCGGGTAAATCAGGTAATAGACGGGGTTTTCGGCGGTGTTAATCCGCAGCCTGCCCGACACTTTGCCGTGCAAATCGCCCAACGCCGCCAGCTCCTCCTGAATGCCGCCAAACATCGGCGCAATCCGCTCATACAGCCGCTGCCCCGCCTCCGTGGGCGACATGGAACGGGTGGTGCGGTTTAACAGCTTGGTGTTCAGGCGGTTTTCCAAGTCGTTCATGCGGTGGCTCAACGCCGACGGCTGCACCCCGAGCGACTGCGCCGCCCGACTGAAATTGCCGAGCTTGACGACTTGGATGAAGGCGTAGAGGTCGTTGAAATTGCGGTTTTGCATGGGTTGGGTTCTATATCAGGATTAATTAAATAGACGATTGAATTCTGTATTTATCAGCGTTTTCTTTAATCTCAACAGCAGCATCAATCCAGCCATTTACATTAGATATAAAATGATCCCAATTGCAACGCAACATATACGATTGAGAACATATTCCATTTCTTAGTTTCGTAGCTGGATAAGGATACTGGAGATTATTCAGATTTTTTTGAATAATATTAAACAAAAAACCAGTTTGGTTGGTATATTCATAGCATCCATTGATGTCCGGCAGGGCAACCAATAGTATTGCATTTCGTTTACTCTTATTGAAAGCCCTTGTTTTATTTCTAAGTGAATAAGCAATTTCCCATGGAATCCACTGGTCATTTTCACTCACCCATTTTTCTTTCATATTAGGAGAAAGCAGTACAACCGTTACTGAGCTATCAAAAATTTTATCTGCTAGTTTTCCCTGAATAGTATCATCTTTAAAATCAGCAAGGCTTTCATCATCTTTTTCTCCTTTATTGATGTGGATACCATCACGATTGAGCTTAGCCTGTAAAATATCTACATAATCTCTAGCTGTTGTTGTATGAAAGATATCATGCGGTCTTAATTGTTTTACAGCTGAGTCGCTATACTTGTACGAAATAAAAATTTTACGTCCCATTTATTTATCCTCATCACGAATTTTAATTGCTTTTTCAACCAAATCTGCAATATTCTCTTTTATATCATCATAAACAAAATCGCTAGATTGATATTGAGAGTCAAAAATAGGCGCATCTTTGAGTAATGGATTACTTCCTCTTTTTGATGTTTTTCCATTTTGGTCTTTAAGTTTATGAATATAGACACCACAAATTCCTTTGCCTAATTCTACAGCTTTATCAATCTCATATTTAACCCATTTACGGCTAGCTGTTTTTTCTCCAATCAAAACAACTAAACAGGATTTGTCTTTTAAATTGTCGTCAATCCATTGTTTGATAACTTCCTCAGATTTGGATTTAACATCCTCCCAGCGATTTCCTTTAACTGGTTCTGAGCCATCTACAACGCCCATATTACGAACTTGACCAGCTCGCCAAGAATCACTATCGAAATGAAAACTGAAAAATACTTTACGTGTCATTTTCTTACCTCGCTTAAAATTTCTAAGATAGATTGTTTGATTTGTTCTAAACTTGCAGATTCAACAGAAATTTTACGAAAATTTGTTTCTGTTAAAAGACTTTCACTTGGAATACTTAATAATTCAACGCATAGTTCTTTTGCCATTGAACCCGTTGTAGCAACAGGGATTAATATATTTCCATTTCGTTTGGATATATCAAATTCTTCACGCATTCCATTTGAGAGAACAATGCTGCCTTTCCCATCTTTCTTATTCCCAAATATAAACAAAGAAATACCAGCATAAGCTATCATATCCTCACGATAAGCTGTCCATTGCTGCTTGCCTTGTTCATCTTGAGGAAATGGGCGCAAGATCAGGTTCTCTTCGCTTACTCTAACCTTTTTCTCCCTTAGTAAATAATCTAATGCACCTGAGATAACTGCACTTCCAATTCCTAACCCATATCCAGTTACAACCCGATAGCCTAATTTCAAAATTTCTTTTGTCAATTCCGACACAAAATTTTCAACATCAGCCTGATTGTAAGGAGCATAATCGGCTGCTGCGCCTGAAATAAAAATAGTTTTTTGCTTTAATTTTTTCTCAACCGTTTTAAGTAATTCTGTAATCTCATTATATTCATCTACTAATAGAACTTGAACAGAAACCCGATTTAAGTCTGCAACAAATAACTGCTGTTTTCGTTGGCGGTATTCAAAATCTGCCTGTGATTCGTTCTCTTCTTTTTGAACTTTTCGCAATATACAATAATGTTCTTTTTGATTTTGGCTGTGAGATGCGCGAACCCTGCTTAAAATGTAGTCAATATTTGGATCTGAAAAACTAAACCCTAAAAATAAGAAACGTTTATTTAATAATTCTCCTTTTAATAAAGTAAAGAAGTCTCCTCTCTGAATTAAATAGCGTTCATAATCATCTTTAATGATAACGGTATCTGTTGGGTGTTCTACATCTCCGTGCATTTTATACACAACCACATCTCGCCCATATTTTGTTTGCGATAATTGTTTTGTTTCATGCTTTACATCAACAATTTTTCCTATATTTTCTAATGATTTTTCAATGAGTTTATCGTAATTTGTTGTCCAAAAGGTATGAATTGGTAGTCTTGCTAAAATCTTATGATTTTCTGTCGGTTCCCCGTCCGATAACCGTTCTAGAATTAATTCATTAATTCTAGAACGGTTATTTGCTTTGCTATTAACATAGTATTGTGCCAATCCGATTAAATCTGTTTCTTTCTTTACATCTAGCCCTAAATCTTCGGCAATTTCAGAAAGCAGTTCCTGCCAGTTTACAAATCCAGCAGAAGCAGATAATCCTGCACCAGCAAATACGGCTAAGTTATGTTCAGAAAGTTCTTTAACTAATTCTTTTATCAGGCGTTCTTTAGTTAGAGTCATTGCTATCTCCCTTTAATTAATGATTGAATAAAATAAGGTTGAGTCCAAAATTTTTAATCTATATTTTCCACCAACCAATCCACCACATGCACCACCTTAACCCCATCCACTTCGCCGACGTCCATTCGATTCGCTGTCAGCACGGTTTTTTGATAATTGTCGGGCAGGTTGACTAAATTGCCGATTTCTCGGTTGCTGTTGTCGGGCAGTTGCATGGCGACTTGGAAATACTGGATTTCCGCGCCTTTTTTCGCCACGAAGTCAATTTCGGTGTTGTCGTAGCTGCCCACGTCCACTTGGTAGCCACGGCGCAGCAGTTCGATAAACACAATGTTTTCAATTTGATGACCGAAATTGTCTCGGAAAGATTTGTTCAGCGTGGCGTTGCGCAAGCCCGTGTCCACGCTATAATACTTGGCTTGGGTGCGCAAGTGGGCTTTGCCGCGCAGGTCGTAGCGGCGTGCTTGGTAGAAGATGAACGCCTGTTCCAGCAGGTCCACATATTTGGCAATGGCGTTGTTGCTTGCGCCCGTACCCTCGTTTTTCAGGGTGTTGGCGATGTTGTTAATGGAAATGCTGTTGCCTGTTTCACTCAATAAAAAGGCGGCGAGGCGGGTCAACACGCCGTCGTTGCGCAGGTTGGCACGCTCGCTCACATCTTTGAGTAAAATCGAATTGAAAATACCGTCCAAAATCGTGCGGCGCACTTCTTCATCTTCCACCAACGCCGTGGCGGGGAAACCGCCGCGCTGCACATATTCGGGAAAAAGTGTGTCCGGCACGCCGTCGAATTGGCGGAATTGCATATATTCTTGAAATGAAAGGGGAAACACGGGAATTTCCACCATTCGCCCCACCAGCAGCGTCGCCAGCTCGCCCGACAGCAGCGAGGAATTTGAGCCCGACAGATAAATATCCGCATCCAAATCCACCCGCAGGCTGTTCACGGCATCTTCCCAGCCTGCAACCCGTTGAATCTCATCAAAAAACAGATACATTTTCTGCCCCGCCTGCGCACGCTCCATCACATAGCGGTACAGCGTTTCGGCGGTGCGCAAGGCTTGGTGCTGCATGGATTCAAAGTTCAAAAACACAATCTGTGCCTCTGCCACGCCACTGGTTTGCAAATAACTGCGGAACATTTCCAGCACAAAAGTCTTGCCCGAACGGCGCACGCCGGTGATGACTTTGATAAATTCGCTGTTTTGGTATTTTTTCAAGCGGTTGAGATAAATGGGGCGGTCAAATACAGTTTGCAGCATAATGAAAACTTCCTAAATTTTGCTAGATTTTTTTCATTATAATGCAAAGCTAAAGGGGTTTTACAGGCTGATTTTCAGTATAGTGAAAATAAAAGGTTATCTGAAAGCCTGATTACTGAGTTTTCCTCACAACGGCATTGCCATTTCCCCTAATTATCAAACCAACACAAATCCCTATAATGCGTTCCATCGGCAGAATTTAAAATGAAACGTCTCATAACCACTTTATTATCAGCAATTTTACTCGCCACAATAGGAGGCAACGCTATGGCAGCAGACTACCACAACAACCCGTTTACTTTAACTTACGAGACCTTTGCAAAATTCCCCCAATCCCCTAACTTCCCACCAAGACATTTAGGGGATTTCTCATGAGCACCTTCTTCCAGCAAACCGCCCAAGC
>NZ_CATQFV010000008.1:0-177 GCF_958267435.1 Neisseria benedictiae | reverse complement strand
ACCGCGTTTGCCTTTGCGTTGCCCGCCAAAATAACTTTCATCTGCTTCTGCTTCGCCATCAAACATTTCCAAATGCGGACTGTTTTGATAAATAAGTAATCGTACACGATGAAAATAATAGGCTGCGGTATTTTTATTAACGCCTACTAACTCTGCTGCTGTTCTTGCAGTTACACC
>NZ_CATQFV010000007.1:0-13456 GCF_958267435.1 Neisseria benedictiae | reverse complement strand
AAAAAAAAAAAAAAAAAAAAAAAAAAAAAAAAAAAATGAATTGCTTGATATTACAATGTTTTTTATATGTTTTTATATTGTGATGCAGAACGGGAATCTGGAGCGTAGGGTTGAAGAAACCGTTTTATCCGATAAGTTTCCGTGCCGACAGGTCCGGATTCCCGCAACTCTTCGTCATTCCCGCAACTCTTCGTCATTCCCGCGAAAGCGGGAATCTAGAACCTCTAAATTTTCAGACGACTTTTGAATATTGCCGCCGCCCAATGGTCTGGATTCCCGCCTGCGCGGGAATGACGGCGGGGGCGGATGCCGTCTGAAGCGGTGGGCTGAAGCCCACCCTACCATTGTTTCTGAAGCCCGCCCTACTATTGTTTCCGCTTCCATACCATTTGGCGGCATTTTTATATCGTAGGATGGGCTTCAGCCCACCAAAGCATCAAAGTATTCAATCTCGTCTGAAACTTCGTCATTCCTGCAATTTTTCGTCATTCCCGCAAAAGCGGGAATCTAGAACTTCTGAATTTTCAGACGACTTTTAAATATTGCCGCTGCCCCAAGGGCTAGATTCCCACTTTCGTGGGAATGACGGGGAGGGCGGATGCCGTCTGAAGCGGTGGGTGGATGCCGTCTGAAGCGGCGGGCTGAGGCCCACCCTACCATTACGCCCTGCCATTATTTTTGCGTCCGTACCGCTTGGCGGCAATATTGCAGGGTGGGCTTCAGCCCGCCGAAACCCCAAATGCCGTCTGAAACGCGAAACGGTTTCAGACGGCATTTTTTCCTTAACATTCAAACGGCCGGCGGTTTACCAGTAACCCAAAGCTTTCCACCACAAAATGCCGACAGTGGCGAAAATCAGGATTTCGATAACGCTCATAATGAAGCCCGCCTTCCACCATTCGCCCATATTGACGTAGTTGGAGCCGTAAATGACAGGAGCGGAACCAGTGGCGTAGTGGGTCAGCGACATCATGATGCCGGTAGCGGATGCCATAACCAGGGCAAACAACATCGGCGGTGCACCCAAGGCCAAGCCTGCGCCGTAGAATGCGCCGAACATCGCGGTAACGTGTGCCGTGCCGCTGGCGAAAACGTAGTGGGCGTAGAGATAGGCAAGCATCAGCAGGGCGCAGCCGGCTTCCCAACCCAAGCCCAAATGGGCGATACCGCTTTGCATAGATTCGGACAACCAGCCGATAAGCCCCAGTTTGTTGAGGAAGTTCGCCATCATCACCAAGGCGGCAAACCAAACGATGGTGTCCCACGCGCTTTTTTCCTTCAGCGCGTCGTCCCAAGTCAGTACACCGCTCAAAAGGCAGAGGCTCAAGCCGAGGAAGGTGGTGGCGGTGGCATCGACTTTCACGCCGGCCAGCATTTCGGGAATGCCCGCCCACAACAGCAGCAGGATCACGAAAATGCCGAGCATCATTTTTTCGTCGCGCTTCATCGCGCCCATTTCTTTCAGTTTTTCTTTGGCAAGGGCGGTCGCGTCAGGCGTTTGTTTGATTTCGGGCGGATACAGGAAATACAGCACCGGCGGCATCAGCAGCATCGCAATCAGGCCGGGTACGATCATCGCTAGGAACCAAGTGCCCCAAGAAAGTTGGATTTGCGAATTGGTGGCTTTGGCAACCAGTTCGACGACCAGTGGGTTGGGCGCGGTGGCGGTGATAAAAATCAGGCAGGTAATCACGTTGGCGTGGAAGTTGACCAGTGAAAGGTATTTGCCGATTTTGCCTTCCGTCCCTTTTTCAGGATCGGAGTCGAAACTCAAGGCGATGGATTTCATAATCGGATGCACAATCGCCCCGCCGCGCGCGGTGTTGCTCGGCGTTACCGGGCCGATGACCAAGTCCGCCAATGCCAAACTGTAACCCACGCCCAGTGTGCGTTTGCCGAAAAGGGAAATCAAAAGGTAGCCGATACGCATCCCCAAGCCGGTTTTCAGCAGGCCGCGCGAGATGATGATGGCGATACCGATCATCCAGATTAACGAGTTGTTGAGGCTGCTCAAAGCGTCTTTGGTTGCATCGGCGGCTTTTTCGTTGGTTACGCCGGTCAGCGCGACTAGGGTAATGCCCAAAACCGCCATTGCGCCGATGGGCATGGCTTTGCCGATGATGCCGGCAATGATGCCGACGAACAAAGCCAAAAGATGCCACGCGTCGGGCGATACGCCTTGTGGAACGGGGATGACGAACCAGATAAGCAGCGTCAGCGCGAGCGCGGCCGCCGCAGGAATTGGCTTGAAGCCCATATTAGTCTCCTAGTTTGAAGTATCGGGAAAATCGGGTTTCAGACGGCGTGTGCCTGATTTTGGTGGGAGAGGTCGTCTGAAACGTATTTGGCAGCAGTTGTTTTTATGTTTTTCTTTTGGGTGTTTGGGTAATGCGTACTTTTGTGTTGCCATCTTTTTCAGATGACGTTTCTTGAGCTTTTACGTTTTTTGCCCTCTCCCTAACCCTCTCCCACGGGGAGAGGGGACAGATTGCAGAAAGTCCGATAATGGTCAATTTTCAGCACCATCATTCCCTCTCCCCGTGGGAGAGGGTTAGGGAGAGGGCAAAACCTCAAGATACACCGTATCGTTTTTTCTGCTGGCGAAGCATCTGGTAAGTAGTTTGGGAAGGTTCGGTTGTGAAACCTAACAAATACTACAGGTATTTTTCAAACGACCTCCTATATAGAAAAGGTCGTCTGAAACGCCGTATCGGATTAATCCTGCTCCGCCGGCAGTCCGTACTCTTCGGGGAAGGTACGCATCGAGCTTTGCAACACGGTAACCGCGCCGTCAATCAGGCCGCAGCGGCCGCTTCGGGGCAGCAGTTGGCACAGGCTTTGCAGGGCGCGGAGGTCGTCTGAAGTGCCGATGCCGGTATCCACGCGGTTGAGCAGGCGTGAAAGTTGGAACGTACCGCCTTTGCACGGCGGGCATTGACCGCACGAGTTGGATGCAAAAAATTCCACATATTCGGACACTTTACGCACCACGCTCGTGCCTTCGGAAATCACAATCATCGCGCCCGTACCGAGGCTGGATTTGCGTTCGCGCACGGACACGAAGTCCAAAGGCACGTCCAAATCTTTTACGGTCAAAAGCGTGTTTGACGGGCCGCCGGTAAACACGGCTTTAAACGTGCGCCCTTCGAGCATACCGCCGCCGTGGTCGAAAATCAGCGATTGCAGGGTCGTGCCCATCGGCAGTTCGTACAGGCCCGGATTCAATACGTCGCCGGAAAGCGAGTAGAGTTTTGTACCGGCCGCATCGCCCAAACCCAGCGATTTGTACCATTCCGCGCCTTTGGCAAGGATTTGCGGAATATTGGCGAAGGTTTCGGTATTGTTGATCAGGGTCGGCTCGCCGTTGACACCGCTTTCGGCTGGGAACGGCGGCTTGCGGCGTGGGAACGGGAAACCGCCTTCCAGCCAAGAAATCACGGCGGTTTCTTCGCCGCCGATGTAGCGGCCTGACGTTTCGACCAGTTGCAAGTCCAAAGGTTTGCCCAGATAGTTTTCGATGCGGATGAACAAATCGCTTTTTTTCCATTGCTCGATGGCGGGCACGATGGAGGCAATGGATTCGGTCTGGTGCGGGTTGACATACATAATCGCTTTGTTGGCGCGGCAGGCGACGGCGGCAATCAATACGCCTTCGATGACTTGGTGCGGTGTTTTCGCCAGCAATACGCGGTCTTTAAACGTACCCGGTTCGTCTTCGTTGGCATTGCAGACGACGTATTTGTCGCCGTGTTTGCTTTGGGCTGCGACGGCTGCCTCCCATTTGCGCCAAGTCGGGAAACCTGCGCCGCCCATACCGCAAAGATTGGCTTCTTGCAGTTTGGAAACAATGCTTTGAGGATCGGCAAGTGCCGCCAGCAGGCCTTCGCCGCCGCCGACTTTGCGCCACGCGGTCAAATCCGCGCCGACTTGGCGGGACGGGTGCAGTAAGTTTTGATTGGCTTGGTTCATAATTGTTGCTCCTGCAAACCGGCGTGTTCGCGCAAATCGAATTTGCCGTAGTCGGGATATAAAACGGGGGCTTTGATGTCGCCGGTCAGTCCGGCGCGGGTCATTTCGCGTTGCAGGTCGTGAACGTGTCCGACACCGCCGCGCACTTTTTTCAGCGGCAGGCCGCAATTTGCCGCAGCTTTACCGGCACGGCGGCCGAAGCTGATGATGTCCAAAAGCGCGTTGCCCATCAGGCGGTTGCGGCCGTGGATGCCGCCGGTTACTTCGCCGGCGCAATAAAGTCCTTCCACACAGGTTGCGCCGTCGCCGTTGATTTCGACACCGCCGTTTTGATAGTGCAGGGTCGGATGAATCATCACGGGTTCGACAGCGGGATCGATGCCGCATTTGTGGGCGACGTGTCCGAGTGTAACCAAACGGTTCAACACATCAGGATCGTTGGCAATCAGGCGCGGGGTGTCGAGGAACACGCCGACTTGTCCGTCGCGTACCACGCCACGGCCTTCGCGGCATTCGCGCAAAATGGCGGCGGCAACCACGTCGCGCGGCTGCAATTCGTCAACGAAACGCTCGCCCAAACCGTTGACCAGTTTGGTGCCTGCGGAACGCACGGCTTCGGAAATCAGCGCGCCTGCCAAGTGCGGCGGATGGGCAACGCCGGTCGGATGGTATTGGAAGGAATCGACATCGCGCAGTTTCGCGCCGATGCGGTACGCCATTACTAGGCCGTCTGCAGTCGCACCATAATGGTTGGAAGTGGCGAAACCCTGCAAATGCAGCCTTCCGCTGCCGCCGGTAGCCAAGACCACGGCTTTGGCGTGCACCAATACCAAAGAGCGTTTTTCCAAATCGTACAAAATCGCGCCGACGCAGCGACCGTGTTCGTCTGATAATAATTCGATGGCGGGGTGGCGGTTGAGCTGGGTGATGTTTTCGTCGAGTTCGACTGCCTCGCGCAGGACGCGCATCATTTCGAGGCCGGTAAAGTCGCGGTAACTCAAAATACGCGGCACGGTCGTACCGCCCGCGCGTTTGCGGCTCAACATACCGTTGCTGTCCGCGCCATTGGCAAGGTCGAAGGTCATACCCAAGCCAATCAGCCAGCGGATGGCGGATGGCGCATCGGTAACCATTTGCGCAACCAATTCTTTTTTACCGACGTTGTGGCCGCCTTTGATGGTGTCGTCAAAGTGCTGTTGTAAGCTGTCTTCCGCGCCGACTGCCGCCTGAATGCCGCCTTCGGCCATCACGGTATTGCTGTCGCCGATACGCAGTTTGTTTGCCATGATGACGCGTGCGCCTGCTTCAGTCGCAGACAATGCCGCAGCCGCGCCTGCTCCGCCGCCGCCAATGACCAATACGTCGGTGTTCAAGTGTTCTGCGCCTGACAAATCATAGTCGTCAATCAGAGGCTGACTGATTAAGAGTTTGGCCAAATCAGGATGGCAGTAATCGCCTTGGTTTGGGCCGATAGGCAGTTTCACACGTGCATTTGCCTGATAATCGGGATGGAATTGGCTCAGCAATTCGTTTTTTTCCGGCAGGTCGCCGCGCAGTTCCAATGAGGACGCGCGCAGGTTGGCAAGGGCGGTTTCGTAGTCTATGCCTTGGATTTTGTTCGCCATCACATTGCCTCCTCTTCAAATTCGACTTTCATTTTGCCGCTGTCGATTTCGCGCAGGCGGCGCATCAAATCCACAGGACGCAATGTGCGCGCCGCTTTCATACGGCGGGCGAACAGGCCCAAGTGGTTCGGACGGATGTGTTCCGGGCAGGAAAGGGTGCAGAGGTTACACATCACGCATTGGTCGAAGGTCAGCGCAGCCGCACCGAAATCGCCCGATACCACTTGCGCCACGCCGTTTTCCACTTCCAAACCTTTGGGACAGGCGCGGTTGCAGCCGCCGCAATGGCGGCAGTTTTGCGCTTCGGGAAAGGCTTTGGCGGTGTCGTCCAGCCAGTTCCAGCCGTCGCCGACTTCGCCCACATCGTAGTATTGGATATGCTCGGGGATAAAGTAGTCCAAGAAGCTGACCTGCATGCCTTCCTCGACTTTGGTTTCACACGCCAACGCAGTCGTTACTTCGCGCTCACCTTCTTTGCGAATCATACAGCGGCAGGAACCGCATACGCCTTGACCCATGCAGCCGACGTTGGCAGTAATCGCATTGCCCGAACGTGCATAGGCTTGGATGATTGACGAATCGGCGGAAGCTTTGACTTCATGGCCGTCTATGGTCAGGGTTAACAAATTTTTACTCATGGCAGTGTCCTGTTGGAAGGATAGTAGATTCGGTATTGTGTATTTTTGTTACACAAGAGAAATAAGAACTTCCTCTCGCGTACTATGAATATGTTTATAACTTAATGTTTCTTATGTGAAACATAGTTTATCAGAATTTGTACCTTATCGTTACTAAACTACAAAATTGCCATAGAAACATATATTGTTGACAAAATTTATGTATGAAATTTTAAAATACACCTATTTTTCAATAAGATTATAAAAAATACCGTCTGAAAAATAGAAAAAACAAACAGAAAAATACAATCCATTCTCATTATTGCAATCTAGTGAAAAATATATATATTACTGTAATATATGTATATTTTTTGAAAATACTGATATTTGGAAAATAAGTTATAAAATTTCAAAAAGTCAAATGCGTTTGACTTCAGTCAAAATTCCCTCTTTCATATATGACAACTCCCTACTGTCATTATATCCTTTAAGCGGTTGAAATCAGATTGAAATTATTGAGAATAATTTTTATGCCGTTAAAACGGATATTCGGACAGGTTCGGACGGCATTTATAAAAAACCTAAAATTACCAAACATATTTGTAGTTTTATTTCCATTACAGGCAACAGGCAAAGATTACAAATATCAAAACCCGAGTGAAACAGTATTTTATTAAAACAAATTGATAATCAATAGATTAGAATTATGTATTGTCTTTACCGTACAAACGCTGGCACTATTTCAACCTGATAAAAAACAGCCTTCAAAAAGGTTGTTTAAAACAGCAGCAGACACTTACCGCCACAACCTTGAAAAGGAACACAATCATGACCGTCATCAAACAGGAAGACTTTATCCAAAGCATTTGCGATGCCTTCCAATTCATCAGCTATTACCATCCCAAAGACTACATCGACGCGCTTTATAAGGCGTGGCAGAAGGAAGAAAATCCTGCCGCCAAAGACGCGATGACGCAGATTTTGGTCAACAGCCGCATGTGTGCCGAAAACAACCGCCCCATCTGCCAAGACACAGGTATCGCAACCGTGTTTTTGAAAGTCGGTATGGATGTGCAGTGGGATGCGGATATGAGCGTGGAAGAGATGGTTAACGAAGGCGTGCGCCGCGCCTACACTTGGGAAGGCAATACGCTGCGCGCTTCCGTTCTCGCCGACCCTGCCGGCAAACGCCAAAACACCAAAGACAACACGCCTGCCGTCATCCACATGAGCATCGTGCCTGGCGGCAAAGTCGAAGTAACCTGCGCGGCAAAAGGCGGCGGCTCTGAAAACAAATCCAAACTCGCTATGCTCAACCCGTCCGACAACATCGTCGATTGGGTATTGAAAACCATCCCGACCATGGGCGCGGGCTGGTGTCCTCCCGGCATCTTGGGCATCGGCATCGGCGGTACGCCCGAAAAAGCCGTGTTGATGGCAAAAGAATCCCTGATGAGCCACATCGACATTCAAGAGTTGCAGGAAAAAGCCGCGTCCGGTGCGGAATTGTCCACCACAGAAGCCCTGCGCCTCGAACTCTTTGAAAAAGTCAACGCGCTGGGCATCGGCGCGCAAGGCTTGGGCGGTCTGACCACCGTGTTGGACGTGAAAATCCTCGATTACCCGACCCATGCCGCTTCCAAACCGATTGCCATGATTCCCAACTGTGCCGCCACCCGCCACGTCGAGTTCGAATTGGACGGCTCAGGCCCTGTCGAACTCACGCCGCCGCGCGTCGAAGACTGGCCCGATTTGACTTACAGCCCCGACAACGGCAAACGCATCGATGTCGATAAGCTGACCAAAGAAGAAGTGGCAAGCTGGAAAACCGGCGACGTATTGCTGCTGAACGGCAAAATCCTCACCGGCCGCGATGCCGCACACAAACGCCTCGTCGATATGCTCAACAAAGGCGAAGAATTGCCCGTCGATTTCACCAACCGCCTGATTTACTACGTCGGCCCCGTCGATCCGGTCGGCAACGAAGTCGTCGGCCCTGCAGGCCCGACCACCGCCACCCGCATGGACAAATTCACCCGCCAAATGCTCGAACAAACCGGCCTCTTGGGCATGATCGGCAAATCCGAGCGCGGCGCGGCCACCTGCGAAGCCATCGCCGACAACAAAGCCGTGTACCTCATGGCAGTCGGCGGCGCGGCATACCTTGTGGCAAAAGCCATCAAATCTTCCAAAGTCTTGGCGTTCCCCGAATTGGGCATGGAAGCCATTTACGAATTTGAAGTCAAAGATATGCCCGTAACCGTCGCCGTGGACAGCAAAGGCGAATCCATCCACGCCACCGCCCCGCGCAAATGGCAGGCGAAAATCGGCATCATCCCCGTCGAATCTTGAGGCGCAATGCCGTCTGAACGCAAAATCTGCCTTCAGACGGCATTTCCGCCCCCGGTTGCGGTACAATCCACCATTTCATCACCCGGCGACCCATACCGTGAAAATCCTCATTTTAGGCAACGGACAGGTAGGTTCTACCGTCGCACAAAACCTTGCCGCCATACCCAACAACGACGTAACCGTTATCGACATCGACGAAAAAGCATTGCAGGAAACAGGCAGCCGCCTCGATGTCCAAACCGTTTTCGGCAACGGCGCATCCCCCTTCACATTAGAACGCGCCGGCGCGGAAGATGCCGACTTGTTGCTCGCGCTCTCCCGCAGCGACGAAACCAACATCGTCGCCTGCAAAGTTGCCGCCGACCTGTTCAACATCCCCGGCCGCATCGCGCGCGTCCGTTCCAGCGAATACCTCGAATACCTCAGCCCCAAGCTCGAAAACAACGAAAACGGCAGCCTTTCCATATTCGGCATAACCGAAACCATCAGCCCCGAACAGCTCGTTACCGAACAGCTTGCCGGCCTGATAGACTGCCCGGGCGCATTGCAGGTTTTACGTTTTGCAGACGACCGCGTGCGGATGGTCATCATACAGGCGCGGCGCGGCGGACTGCTCGTCAACCGCGAAATTGCCGACATCGCCCAAGATTTGCCCGACGGGGCCGACTGCCAAATCTGCGCCGTTTACCGCAACAACCGCCTCATCGTCCCCACGCCGCAAACCGTCATCATCGAAGGCGACGAAATCCTGTTTGCCGCTGCCGCCGAAAACATCGGCGCGGTCATACCCGAATTGCGCCCCAAAGAAACCAGCACCCGCCGCATTATGATTGCCGGCGGCGGCAACATCGGCTACCGCCTCGCCAAGCAGCTCGAACACGCATACAACGTCAAAATCATCGAATGTCGGCCGCGCCGTGCCGAATGGATAGCCGAAAACCTCGACAACACCCTCGTCCTGCAAGGTTCGGCAACCGACGAAACCCTGCTCGACAACGAATACATCGACGAAATCGACGTATTCTGCGCCCTGACCAACGACGACGAAAGCAACATTATGTCCGCCCTTTTGGCGAAAAACCTCGGCGCGAAGCGCGTCATCGGCATCGTCAACCGCTCAAGCTACGTCGATTTGCTCGAAGGCAACAAAATCGACATCGTCGTCTCCCCCCATCTCATCACCATCGGCTCGATACTCGCCCACATCCGGCGCGGCGACATCGTTGCCGTCCACCCCATCCGGCGCGGCACGGCGGAAGCCATCGAAGTCGTCGCACACGGCGACAAAAAAACTTCCGCCATCATCGGCAGGCGCATCAGCGGCATCAAATGGCCCGAAGGCTGCCACATTGCCGCCGTCGTCCGCGCCGAAACCGGCGAAACCATTATGGGCCACCATACCGAAACCGTCATCCAAGACGGCGACCACATCATCTTTTTCGTCTCGCGCCGGCGCATCCTGAACGAACTGGAAAAACTCATCCAAGTCAAAATGGGCTTTTTCGGATAAACCGCCCCATTCCGGACACATTGCCGCCAAGCGGTATGGAAGCAGAAATAATGGTAGGGTGGGCTTCAGCCCACCGCTTCAGACGGCATCCGCCCTCCCCGTCATTCCCGCGTAAGCGGGAATCCAAACCATTGGGCAACAGCAATATTCAAAGATTATCTGAAAGTCCGAGATTCTAGATTCCCGTTTTCACGGGAATGACGAAAGGTTGCGGACAGCAGGGGGAATGACGGGGTTTCAGACGGCATCAAATGCCTTGTCGAGCTTCAGTAATGGTAGGGTGGGCTTCAGCCCACCGCTTCAGACGGCATCAAATGCCTTGTCGGGCTTCAGACGGCATTCGGGGTTTGGTGGGCTGAAGCCCACCCTACCATTACTAACAAACCACCCTGACAAACCGCCCCGACAAACCAAACCGCCGCGCCTTAAACAAATCCCCCCGACAAAAAAACAATCCGGAACACGTCTGACCGTTCCGGATTGTTTTCAGGCGCATCCGCGCATTAAAACATACTGCGCACGCCCATATTGACCTGCCAATTCTGCCGCATCTTGTGCATCGAAGACCTTTGCGCCTCAAAATAAAGCTGCCGTCCGTTTCCGGCATTGCGGCTGACCACGCCCAAGCCGTATTCCAACCAGCCGCCACGGTGTTTGAATTCCTCCACGGCAGAGCCGTTGAACCTGTGGCGGATCGTGCCGATAAATTCGCGTTTGTACATCAGCTTGCCGTAGATGTTCAGCCTGCCGCCGTCCAAACCGTCCACGCCCGCCCGAAAGCCGAACCGCCCCATCAGGCTGCGGAAGTTGTCCGTTTCGGCAGACAGCCCGTTTGACAGCGAAAAGCCGTAGCCGCGCGTAAACCAGTAGGACAACTGCGCTTCCGGCTGCCACCAATAGGTTTTGCCGCCGTCCTGTTTCTCCATCCGCCTGCCGGCTTCGGCGGAAAGCATATAGGCATTCAGGCGCGCCTCGTCCGATTCGACATGAACGCCGGAGTAATTGGTCAGCCCGTAGCTGCCTTTATATCGGGCGATGTTGGCGACCAAATCGTAATAAGCCCTGCTTTCTCGGTTGAGCCAGGTGGAATAAACGCCTGTCGCCCTGCCGTAGATTTTGCCGCTTCCGGCGTAGTCTTCGGGGGTGTAGGACGATTGGAGGTGGCGGAGCATCAGCCCTTTGTAATGAATCCATTTGTCGCCGAACCCCGTTCTGTTGAAGCCGCCGGCAAAGCCCCAATAGCGGTTGCTGTAGCCGCCCACGCGGTAATCGCTGCGGCTGCCGGCGAATTTTCCGCCGACGCGTTTGATCCAGACGTTGTTGTCTTCCTGCGGCGTTCCGTCGGCGTGGATTTCGCCCATACGCTGCACCAGCGTTTCATCGGAAACCGCGTTCAACTGATATAACGCCTCGCCGAAAAGGACGCCGCTCGATGCGCCCGTCGACAGGGTGGCCGGGTAGAGGTAGAAGTCCCGCTTGCCGTCTGCGGAAATATTGACCTTTTTGGAATCACCCGACTCGCCCAAGGCAAAACACCACCCTCCCTGTTCCGTACAGCGGACATTTAATTCGTATGACGCTTTTGTGTTTTCGGCATCGCCTTTGTTTTCGACCAGCTTTAAAAATTCCCTGCCCGTCGTTGGTGCCTTGGCATTGTCTTCATATTCGATGATGTACGTCCCTTCGCTGCCTTTTCGGGTAATCAGCCTGTCCGATTCGCCTTTGACGATGTCGCCATACATTTTGAACACGCCGCCATCGCCCTTGAGCTTGCTCACGGACACTTTGACGAATTTATTGTTGTCGCTAAATTCGACCTGTGCGCCTTCCGACAAATCCAACTCTTTCAGCATCGAATCATTGGTAACCGCCCAGCGCGCGCCGTTGCTCATTTTGAGGTTGATGGTGTTTTTTGTCTTGTCGTCGATCGCGCTGTCTTTAATCCAACCGTTTTCATCGAAGAAATCTTCATATTCTTTGATTTTTTCTTCTGACCTGGCAATGCTTTTCTTTAATGTTTCTTTCGTTCTTTCTTTTGTGTTCGGGTCATTTAACCTTTGTATCCATTTCTCAACCTTTGCCCTTTCCTTGTCGGTAGCGTCTTTAGTGGGCAGCACTTTTTCATCCGCATCCACGGTTGCGCCGAACATATTTTTCCCTTCGGCAAAGCTCCTTTTTCCGATATGGGCTTCCCCTTCAAAATAAGAATCTTTGTTGGCGAGGTTTACGCTCACGCTGCCGCCGTTGTAGGCGAAAATATCGCCTTTGATTTTGACAACCTTGTCTTCCCCGCCGACAACCTCGACTTTGCTGTTTTTCCCGGCAATCGCAAACGCGCTGCCTATGCTTTTCGGCCTGCCTTGCTCGTCATAAACCGGCTTTGCAACGATATCGACGTTTCCACGGAAAACCGCTTCCATTTTAGAACCGTCAGGAAGCTTGCCGCTGCGCGGGATTGAATAGAAGCCGAAACCGTTGTTTTCCGCCTCGTCCTGTCCGTTCCTATCGATTTTAATATTCACATCGCCCTTGAACTCCATTGTGGTGATACTTGGAAAATCAGGTTTGGGTCGAGTGCTACTATAGTGATTGGCGGTAATGCCTTGCCCTACATCTTTTCCTGATTTGATGTTGATATTCAGCGTCGAGCCTTCTTCGGAAACAAGACGATATTCTCCCACTTTTTCACCATTATTAAACAATAGGATACCTTCGTTATGAGAGTTGGTATTTGAGTCCGCGTCCATATTGATGGTATTGCGCCCTTTAAAGGTAAGCGTTGCCGGTGCCAAGCTTTGGGCTACACGAGTATTGATTCCGTCATAAGACAAAATGCCGGCATTCGCGTTATGGGAGGCTATGGTTACGTTTTCAAAAGTAACGTTATTTTTGCCCTCATAGCTTTGATCCGCCAACATCACCACGCCGCCTCTCTTCTCCCCGCTTTTGTCGCTTAAGTCGTACGAATAATCTGAACGGCTTATCTTTGTTTCAAGCGATTTATTGTCAATCGTCGGCGGGGCATCGGCGGAGCCGTCTGCCAATTTGCCTTTTATCGTAATGTTGTTCGTACCGCCTTTGGCGGCAATGATGAGGGAATTTAAGGGTTTGACTTCGGTTTCGCCATTAAAGGTATAGTTGTTCTCTTGCCCTTTTTGTGCGAGGACAAGGGTGTAGTTGTCTGTCTGCTCTATCGTTCCACTGCTTGCAGCATCCGCCCCTTGCGCGTGCATAGAAGCGGCCGCGAAGCCAAGTAAGATGCATTGAACTGTCTTCTTTTGTTTCATCGGTTTTTCCATTTTGAAGGTATGTGATTTTTATCATTATATGCTTAAATCATTGACACACCAAAAAAAAAAAAAAAAAAAAAAAAAAAAAAAAAA
>NZ_CATQFV010000006.1:0-10809 GCF_958267435.1 Neisseria benedictiae | reverse complement strand
TCTTATCATTACTGAACCATAATTTGCAAGCTCATTAAGAATAAAATCAATTTTCCCAAAAGGTGCGTTATCCGCATCTATAAAAAGAGCGACAATAGATTGCTCAGGTATATTCTTCAATTTGTTTTCCCCCTATGTTATTTATTATTTCAGACGACCTCGTGAGGTCGTCTGAAATTCCTCTTATCAAATCTTACAAGCCCCGCCCGCGCAGCCGTCATCCTGAATGCTGTTAGTTACAATTCTCCCTAACAACTCCCCCAACTTTGCCAACCCACGCGGTTGGAGCAACAAGGTCGGGGGCTTTCTTTCAGTGGCATTGTGCCACAATCTTCCTTCCGCATTTTTGGCTGACGGTTACGTTTTTAATTTCGCCAACGACGTCGCGGCTGTTGCGATAGCGAATCCAGCCGATTTTCGGGAGATACAGGCGGTTATTTTGTTGTTCCAGTTTACAGCCTTGCGGAAAACGAAAGCTCTCTTTCAAGCCTTTTTTCTTGAATTTCGGGAAGCCGGAACGCTTTTGAAAGAAGTTTTTGAACGCGCTTTCAAGGTCTTTTAACGACTGCTGCAAAACCTGACTGTGGCAGTCTTTCAACCAGGTTAATTCACGTTTCCATTCGGGCAGCAGATTGGCTATTTTCGTATAACTGAACTTGACACTGTTATCTTGCCCATATTGCTCATTCTGCCAAGCCAACGCCCGATTGAAGACAAAACGGGAACAGCCGAAAAACTGTTTCATTCTGCGGATTTGTGCGCCGTTTGGCATAATTCCGAACTTAAAGGTTTTGCGTATAATCATAGTGGTATGATTATACCTTTGGTTTGTGTCTGTACCTTATATCTCCGCCCTGAAGGACGGAGTTTTACGGCACAGGGCTGATAAAACGGCGGATATAATCAAATACATGTAATGAGATTCCCAAAATCTTGGTAATGATGTATATTAGTTAAGTTAGCTAATTATGAGAAGTGTTATGTTTCAAGCAAATATTCATCAGGCAAAAACCAATTTGAGTCAATTGATTCAAAGAGCAGAAGCAGGGGAAATCGTTATTATTGCGAAAGCAGGTAAGCCTTGCGTCCAACTAACCGGTATTGAAAAACCGGCACGAAATGCAGGAAGGTTGAAAAAATTCAGTCATATGGGAAATACGGATATTTCACGTATTCTTGAGGATGACAATGAAACGGCAGCTTTATTTGAGGAGTCGGCTCTGTGAGAAAGATTCTGCTTGATACCCATGCTTTGCTGTGGTGGTTGTTGGATGACAAGAAACTGGGGACATCTGCACGCAAACTGATAGAAAATCCGAGAAATGTGATCTTTGTCAGTGCAGCAAGTATTTGGGAAATTTCCATCAAGCAGAACAAGGGGTTGTTGAAATTACCGGACGAGTTTTTTGATGTGCTTCAAGAAGAGGATTTTGAAATGCTGCCTATAGGTCTGTTTCATGCAAAACAGGCTGGAAGCCTTCCGGAGATACACAAAGACCCTTTTGATAGGATGTTGATTGCACAAACCCAAGCGGAAGGCTTTGAACTGATGACTGTCGATGAATATATTCCGCAGTATGGAATTAGAGTTGTCAACGCATCAAGCTGATAAATACAAAAACTGTGTACACAAGAAAGACCGCCGAGGCGGTCTTTCGGTTATTGTCTTCGCTTAAAAGCCAGACTTCCGTCGCGGCCTATAAATCAGTCATTGTTTAAACTTTACTGTAAAACTGTACAACTGCTAAACTGTAAACACAGAAAGAAGCAATACTAACAGCACAAAACAACAGATGCTCAAACTCCATTAGTGCATTATTCTGACTTTTTTCGTTGCCTGATGTATTGATGCTATTTGTGCTGTTCTTATATATGTTGATGCTGGTTACGTCGCGTTTTTTCGGAAAATTCAACCGGTAGGAGACCGATACGCTGTTTCATCTCCTTGCTTAGGGAGAGTAGGGGGCTGATACGACCTTAGTTTTGGTATCCCTAATATCATCATTTTTTTTGTCAAGGCTGTGTTGTAACAATCCCTTGATTTTAAATATTTGCAAGGTAAAAGACTATTATTCGGTTAGACGCAAACCTATCCAAAGGGAATTCCGCACGGATTTCTTTGCAACCAAAATACCTAAGATGCTGATAGGGAATATATTTAGTAGGCTCTGAATTGATTGGTTTGCTGCAACGAAGTACGGTAAAATTTCAAAAGTCCTTAAGTAAGGTAGAAAATCATGTCAGCCCTAAGCCGCCTGCTTAATCAGTTCCAAGAATTTTCCCAAACGCAACGGGATAAGGGAACTTCGTTTGAAAATCTAATTATCAAATATTTCCAAACCGAACCTTGTTATCAAAGCAGGTATGTGAAGGTACAGACCTATTGCGATTGGGCAGCCGAAAATATAAAGGATTTGGGTTTTGAGTACAAAAACGATACCGGCATTGATTTGGTGCTGACAGATATAGATGGCAGTTTTCACGCTGTTCAATGTAAAAATTATTCATCAGACCACACGATACAAAAATCTGACATTGACAGTTTCTTTACTGCTTCGGGGAAGACTTGGTTTACGCACCGCTATATTGTCGCAACGACAGACAAGTGGTCAAATAATGCGCGGGAGTCCCTTAATCATCAAATTATTCCAGTTTCTGTAATTAATTTGGCTGATTTGGAAAACAGCAGTATAGACTGGGAACAATTCAATTTTTCTGCCCGGCAGCCTGCCCTTAAATCCAAAAAGGGTTTGCGCCCACATCAACAAAGTGCCTTAAAAAGTGTTGAAACCCGATTTAATGGAGGAGAAACACGCGGTAAGCTGATTATGGCTTGTGGTACGGGTAAAACGTTTACTGCGCTGAAAATCGCTGAAAAAATGGCCGGTAAAGGCAAACGGGTACTCTTCCTAGTACCAAGCTTATCATTATTGAGCCAAACCTTACGCGAATGGAATCAAGACACAGAAACACCATTGATTAACTTTGCTGTTTGTTCCGATAGCGATGTAGGCAAAAAACACAATGAAGATAGTGTCCTAGCCAATCTTAGCGATTTACAGTTTCCGGCAACAACCAATGCCAAAAGCCTTGCAAACGCAGTACACGTGGTAGAGCGGAAAAATAAACAGCAAACCATGACTGTTGTTTATTCCACTTATCATTCCATTGATGTGATTCACCAGGCTCAATCACAACATAATCTGCCCGAGTTTGACTTAATCATTTGCGATGAAGCACACCGCACTACCGGCGCAACGTTTGATGGAGAAGACGAATCCGCTTTTGTCCGCATACACGATGCCGATTACATCAAAGGTGCAAAACGGCTGTATATGACGGCTACCCCGCGCATCTATGGAGAAACCGCCAAAAATACAGACGGCGTGGTTTTGTATTCTATGGACGACGAAACCCATTACGGCAAAGATTTTTTTGTCCTGACATTTTCCCAAGCAGTTTCAGACGGTCTATTGGTCGATTACAAAGTCATTGTCTTAGCCATCGAAGAAAGTCACATCCAACGCCGCATCCAAAACCTGCTCACCGACGGCAATAACGAGCTCAAAGTCGATGATGCCGCCAAAATTGTCGGCTGCTGGAAAGCACTTTCAAAATACGGCTTAACCAGTGAAGAAGGTGCGCTGTACAACCCAATGCGGCGTGCCGTTGCCTTCTGCCAAGTCATTGAAAAAGAATACAAAGGCAGCAAACACAAAGTCAGCTCAAAACTGATTGCCGAAATGTTCCAGGCCGTGATTGAAGAGTACCAGCAGGCAGAATGTACTGCCTTGCTCAAACAAAATCCCGATTTGAAACTGCCGCCGCAACTAACAATGACCTGCCAAGCCGAACATGTGGACGGCGGTATGAACGCAGGTGAAAAAGAAAGCAGGCTGCAATGGCTAAAAGCACCCGAAGGGCTACCCGAAAATACCTGCCGCATCCTATCCAATGTCCGCTGCCTATCTGAAGGCGTGGACGTACCTGCGCTAGATGCCGTGTTATTCCTTACTCCTCGCAACTCCCAAGTTGATGTCGTGCAGTCAGTCGGCCGCGTCATGCGCCGTGCCGAAGGCAAACAACAGGGCTACGTTATCCTTCCCGTCGTTATCCCCGCAGGTGTTGAAGCCGAAGACGCATTAGACAAAAATGAAAACTACCGAGTTGTCTGGCAGGTACTCAACGCACTACGTGCACACGATGACCGCTTTGACGCGATGATTAACAAATTGGAGTTCAACGGCAAAGACACCCAGAAAATGGAAGTTATTGCCATTGCCGACAAAATCGCCCCGAAAATCAAACGCAGCAGCAAAAAAGACCAAACATTGCACGAAGCCAAGGCTAGTTACGGCATAGGCAGCCCTGCCGCGCCCACACCCGTACAAGAAACCCTCCAATTCGAAATCGGCGAAATCGAACGCGCCCTCTACGCCAAAATCGTCAAAAAATGCGGCAACCGCCACCATTGGGAAGACTGGGCGGGCGACATCGCCAAAATCGCCCGCACCCATATTGACAGCATCAATGCTATTCTAGAAAACCCTGCCAACGAAGCCGAACGCACTGCCTTTGAAGCCTTTGCCGCAGAACTGCGCGATGACCTCAACAACGCTGTCAGCGACGAAGAAATCGTCGAAATGCTGGCGCAGCACATGATTACCAAACCTGTGTTCGACGCACTGTTTTCCGATTACAGCTTCGCCGAGCACAACCCCATGAGCCGTGCCATGCAGAAAGTGCTGGATTTATTGCAGCAGAAAAACCTCCACAAAGAGCGCAATACCCTGCAATCCTTCTACGACTCCGTCCACCTGCGTGCCAGCGGCATCGAAACCGCCGAAGGCAAACAAAAAATCGTCGTGGAACTCTACGACAAATTCTTCCGCAACGCCTTCCCGCGCATGACCGAACGGCTCGGCATCGTTTACACGCCCGTCGAAGTCGTCGATTTCATCATCAAAAGCGTGGAAGACGTCTTGCAGCGCGAATTCAAAAGCAGCCTGCAAGACAAAGGTGTGCACATCCTCGACCCCTTCACCGGTACGGGTACCTTCATCACCCGCCTGCTGCAAAGCGGCATCATCCCGCGCGACAGGCTGCCTGAAAAATACAAAAGCGAAATCCACGCCAACGAAATCGTCCTGCTCGCCTACTACATCGCCGCCATCAACATCGAATCCGCCTACCACGGCATACTGGCAGGTAACATTGACGGCAATGTTTCAGACGACGTCCCCTACGTTCCCTTTGAAGGTATCTGCCTGACCGATACCTTCCAAATGTACGAGAAAGGCGACATGCTGGACGAAATGCTGGTGGACAACAGCGCACGCCGCAAACGGCAGAAAGCCTTGGACATCCGTGTCATTATCGGCAATCCGCCCTATTCCGCAGGGCAGGAATCCGCCAACGACAACAATGCCAACATCGAATATCCGCATCTTGATGCACGCATCCGAGAAACCTATGCCGAACACTCCGCCGCCACCAATAAAAACGCCCTGTACGACAGCTACATCCGCGCCATCCGCTGGGCATCCGACCGCATCGGGCAGCAGGGCGTTATCGGCTTCGTAACCAATGCAGGCTGGGTAGAAGCCAATACCGCAGACGGATTGCGCAAATGTTTGGCGGAAGAATTTTCCAGCCTGTATATCTTCCACCTGCGCGGTAACGCCCGCACATCGGGCGAACGCCGCCGCAAAGAAAAAGACAACGTTTTTGGACAAGGCACACGCACCCCGATTGCCGTCTCCATCCTTGTCAAAAACCCGCAGTCCGAAAAACGGGGGCAGATTTATTTCCACGACATCGGCGACTACCTGACCCGCGAACAGAAGCTGGAAACCATCGCTGAACTTGGCAGCATCAACGGCATTGCCGAACGACGGGGATGGCAGGAAATCGTCCCCGACGAATTTAACGACTGGCTCAACCAGCGCGACCCGAATTTTGATAATTACATCAGCTTGGGGGATAAGAAGGATAAAAAGGCTTTGGTGGTGTTTGAGAATTATTCGAGAGGCGCAGAAACAGGGCGAGATGCTTGGTGCTACAACTTTTCAGACGACCTTTTGCGTCTGAATATCCAGAGAATGATTGGTTTTTATAACAATGAAGTAACACGTTTTCAGACAGCCTATGAAAGGCTATCTGAAAACCAAAAAATACAGATTGATGATTTTATCGATAAGGATGAAACCAAAATTAGCTGGACTTCAAGTTTGAAAGCAAATTTAGAGCGTGGGATTTTACTAGAATTTGATGAAACAAAAATTGTTGATAGTTTATATCGACCATATTCCAAACAAAGGACATATTTCAATGGAGGATTAACCCATCGTGTCGGGCAGTTACAGCATATGTTCCCTAATAATCTGGAAACTAATCAAGTAATTTCCGTAACAGGACGCGGTTCAACCAAAGAATTTTCCGCCCTAATCAGCAATGAAATCCCCGATTTGGAGATGATTTCCAAAGGGCAGTGCTTCCCATTGGACGTATATGAATTTTCAGACGGCGTAGAAACAGCCGAACGAACGAACGAACGAACGAACGAACGAACGAACGAACGAACGAACGAACGAACGAACGAACGAACGAACGAAATTATACACCGCGAAGTACCGTCCAATATCGCCATCTGCCTCACCACGACCGGCAGCAAGGGCTTCTCTGTGCTTATCACCGACCAAATCCCCGATTTACACCTTATCGGCGACGCACAATGCTTTCCGATGTTCCTCTACGAGACGGAGTAACCAACATGACGATTTGTATTACAGGACTGGGCACGACCAAAGGCTTTTCCGTGCTGATGACCGATGCGATACCCGATGTCCAGTTGCAGATGAACGGGCAATGCTTCCCAATGTTCCTCTACGAAACGGAGGAAGCGTAATGGAAAATCAAGACCTGTTCACTGCTGAAATACCGTCTGAAAAGCAGCCTGCACAGAAAAAGCTCATCCTCCGCTCCGCCATCACCGACGACGCGCTGGCTCATTTCCGCGAGCCGTATTCCGCCGCCGATGCCGCCCGAATTGGCAAAGAAGACATCTTCTATTACATCTACGGCCTGCTGCACAGCGAAGAATACCGCGAACGTTACGCCGACAATTTAAGCAAACAGCTACCACGCATTCCGCGCATGAAAACTTACGCTGATTTTGCTGCATTCAGTCAGGCTGGACGTGATTTAGCGGCACTGCACCTGAACTACGAAACCGTACCGATGTATCAAGACGTAAAATTTTCAGGTAGCCTGAAAGGGTTGAAACTTACACCGCAGCAAATCATTGGAGGTACAGCCGAAGATTTCCGCGTGATCAAAATGAAATTTGCCAAAAAAGACGATAAAACCAAAATCGTCTACAACGGCAAAATTACTGTGGAAAACATCCCCGAAGCCGCCTACGACTACATCGTCAATGGCAAATCCGCGATTGAATGGGTGATGGAACGCCAAGCCGTCAGCGTTGACAAAAAATCAGGCATCACCAACGATGCCAACGACTGGGCGGCAGATACCATGCACAATCCGCGTTATCCGTTAGAATTGTTGCTTAGAGTGGTCAACGTGAGCATAAAAACACAAGAGATAGTGAATAATCTGCCGGCTTTGGACATTCAATGATGATGAAAAAAGACTGCTTCTTCGTCTGCTTTGAGTTTGTCTAAATGTTGGTTAATCTCGGTATTGGCTTGTTGAACATTTTTACTAAAATCTTGGCTGACGGTTCTTTGCAAGTCCAACTCGTTTTGCACTGCTTCTCTGTCAAATACGTTTTTCAGGCTGCCTGAAACATTGATTTGTGTATTGCTGCCTGACAACAATGCACCTTATCTGCCCGTATCTGAATCACCGGGATACCTATTTTCGATAAGGCTAAACATTTAGGCGCATTAGAAGCCAATCGTGATGTATGCCAAATCTCGACCGCCAATTTTCTCTGCCACCTTATCTCATGTCTGAGTAGGGAGGAGTTACCCGGTTGATCAAATTCCAGTAAAACATCGATATAAAAAGTTTTGCCATCTATCTCTATCCGAATTTAGAGTGACAACGTAAAATTATAGATGAAGCTAAGAAAATGGATTTTACATAGCTGGAATCTATGAGGAAAAGGCGAGTGGGGTAGATGCAAGCCGTCCCGAATTGAATCGACTCATTGACGATCTTCAGGAAGGTGATTGGGTTATTGCTGAACGAATTGATCGAATCACTCGCCTCCCACCTCGTGAGGCAGAATTACTGATTCAAAGAATCACCGAAAAAGGAGCCAGGCTGCATGTGCCTGACGTTTTTTCTTTCGGGAACTTAGATGAACTTATGGGGGAGGGTGATTCACTTCCAAAATATTTAACCGAACCATTGATGGAAGCCTTGCAGAAAATGTTCTTGCGTATGGCGTTGAGCATTGCCCATGAGGATTGGAAGACAAGAAGAGATCGTGCAAACCAAGGTATTGCACGAGCAAAAAAAGAAGGGTGGATGAAAGGCCAGCCTGCAAATAAACAACTCCATAATGACATTATAGAAATGACATTAAATGGAGTCAGCATTACCCGCATTGCCTCTATCCTCAAATGCAGTTCTTCGACTGTCAGTCTCGTTCGAAGGAGGCATAAGGAAAAGCATAAATCGAGTGACAAGGATCAGCTTGATATTTTCAATGTCTCTGGGCGGAAACCCACTCGGCAAAGAATGGTTTGAAAACCCGCTGTTCATTACTGCTTCCTTGATGTGTTTTTATCTCTATATATTGAATACGACCAACTTATTGGAGATTATTTAGAAACAAGGGGGCAGATTATCATCTTACTTTGAACACCTAGAAACACCTATGAAAATTCAACAAGAACGAATATCTATTTTAGAAAAGGCAAAAAACTCAACAAATGACCCCATCTACCCTCTTCATTAAAACGAAATCTGATTTGCAGCCTGTACACCAACTAGGCAAGGGATAGTATAAAAAGAAAACAGCCCATAAGGGCTGTTTTCTTTTGTTCTATTCCTTTGATACTGCGTCAAGCAGTGTAGTCCAATCTGAAGGAGGATTTCCGTTCCCCAGCATTTTTTTGAACACGGTATATGCATCATTTTTACCGCCATAAGTTCTTTTCGTACCCGAGTCGTTTACCCATGCGAGAATGATGATTTTACTGTTTGAGTCATAACGGAAAAACAATCGATATCTACCCATAAACTTGGCACGTCGCCAAAATTTGTATTCCGAGCCGAGTGTCTTGCCAAGCCGATATTCCGGGCTATCCGGATTAAGGGCAATATTTTCTATTTCGTCTAAGATCCGTTTCAGCAGTTTGGTCTCTTCGGATCTACTGGATTTTTCGAATCGTTTCTGGCTTTCTATCGTAGTGGCCAGTCTGTCTAATTGCTGCGTAAAGCATTCGTGTTCGTAAACGGTATATCCGTTTATCTGCATGGGAGAGTCAGGCATATTAGTCTTTCATATCTGTCTCCCAAGTCAGTTGGCGAAGGCGGTTAAAGCGTGATTGAGATGTGGGTTTGATGGAATTCGGATTTTTTGTCATAGAATTTTCCAAAAAATGCAGGAATTTTCCAACAACTGGATCATGCTCAAATTCTTCTTCCTCAGTATTGTTTTTTTCTAGCAATACCTGTCTGCTGTCTAAGACGGAAAAACGGATTTTGTCCTGTTTTTCCAGTCCCAATGCCTTGCGTACTGACTCGGGAATGGTTGTTTGGTTTTTGCTGGTCATAGTTGACACTGCATCAAAAATAATCTTCATGGTCTCTTTGCCCTGCCTTCATTCAAATTTACTGTTGCTACTTGCGACTTCAATGTCCTAGTTACGCACATCTTCTACTTAACGGCTTGGGAACTTATTGATATTGTTAAAAACTGCTTAGATTAAAGCATTCTGTTCATTGTAAGGAAATTTCCTTACGAAGTCAATACCCAATCCCTTCGACCTTTAAATGAGCAGGGCAATCGCATTGCTGCACTCTTCATCATCCTGTTTGCTTTGAGAGGGTAAGATTTCCCCAAGACATCCACAAAATCTGTGGATAACATTAATCGAATATAAAAGGTCGCCTGGTTAGACGACCTTTTATATTACCGTGGACTCCCTTATATATTGCGTCCCGTCAGAGGGGCGCAATATATACGGCAAGAATGTGAAACAGAAATCAGGTTTGAACCGGGCGATACTAGACCAATCTTGGTTCGAGTTCAGACGGCAGTTGGACTATAAAACGCAATGGCTAGGCGGTTTTTTAACCGCTGTTCCGCCGCAAAATACAAGCAGAACTTGTCCTTGTTGCGGTTATACCGCGAAGGAAAACCGCCAAACGCAGGCTGATTTTGAATGAGTAGAATGCGGCTATACGGGAAATGCGGATGTGGTTGGGGCGTTGAACATTTTGGAGCGTGGGCGAGCTATCGTCCAAGTGTAAATATCAGGCTGGGACACAGCCGTAGAGCTTGTGAAGTGAACTTCATTGAGAGGTCAGCAACAAGAACCCACCGAGAGTAGCCCGCGCAAAGCGTGGGAGCTGGTAGGAATCCCCGTCCTTTAGGGCGGGGAGGATGTCAATGCTATTTTAGTACCTCGCAATCCAATTCATTTGGAGGTTGTTATTTGTTATAATTTTTGTGTAATGCTGTTTCAAAACAGTCAGAATTGATTTGGCTACGTATTAAAGCCTTTAAGCATATCGTTTTTTCATTCTGAACAATATAGAATCTCGACGGAGAGAGTAAGTGCATGGCCTCTTTCGGTAACACTTTCGGTGTTCTCATTCCTAAACCAG
>NZ_CATQFV010000005.1:0-153 GCF_958267435.1 Neisseria benedictiae | reverse complement strand
GCGATTACTTCAGGAGTACACCTACAAAGGCAGCTACACCTATATCTACACCGACCAAGACAGCTACGAACCGCTGGCGCAAATCTTTGACAACGCCAAAGACAGCAAACAATACCTCGCCTATTTCCACAACGACCAAATCGGCATCCCGCG
>NZ_CATQFV010000004.1:0-279 GCF_958267435.1 Neisseria benedictiae | reverse complement strand
TTGCACTCATGGGTATTGGCTGGGGTGATGTGCAGTTTCTCGATATAGCCTTCCTCATCGGTGCGGGTATGTTGTTTGTAACCGAGTCGGTATAAACCGTTTTTCTTTGTCCAGCGGGCATCTTTGTCTTTACTCGGTGTGGTTTGACCGCTGACTTGTCCTTCGTCATCAACTTCTATGGCCTGACGCTGTTTGCTGCCGGCGGTATGAATAATGGTGGCGTCAATGACGGCGGCGGATGCTTTCTCTACTTTTAAGCCTTTTTCGGTCAGTTGGCGG
>NZ_CATQFV010000003.1:0-1379 GCF_958267435.1 Neisseria benedictiae | reverse complement strand
TATCTGCTTGGGCTTTCCGTCTTCGCCTGTTACGGGGCCAAGCGTTACGATTTTGCCGTTTTCGATTTTGACATCTTCCTTGTAGCCCGGAAAGCCTGTTGCTTTGATAAATCTGTCGGGATTGGCATCGACTTTTAAGGATAAAATCTCTTCCAGCTTTTTGGCATCCATTTCTTCTTTGTATTTTGGATCTCTTGAAAGTGAAAAATTGATAAAACCTCTATAATCATCTCCTTTATGAACTGAACAACCTCCGCCGTTCCAGCCGAATTCACAAGGTCCGAAATTGTAATTTTTGTAACTAACCATATCAGGACGATTTCTTAACTTTTCCCAATACTTTCTGCCGAGAATTTCCATTCTGGCTTCCATCAGTTCTTTAACTTCTGGGAATCTGCTGTAATCTGACATAAGGCGCATAGTCGAACTGTCGACGCCATAGCAGGAATCATTTACCAACTTTTCATGGAGGTAATCTCCCACCCTGTACCAAATGCAATTACTATATTCGTAGCCTTTTACAAATTTATCGGTTTTGGGATCGTATTGATAGCCTTGTTCCTGAATGTCTTCTTTAAATGTTTCGTAAATGTCGTGAGCTAAAAGGGCAGTGCCGACATAGGGAACTGCCCTCGTGCTGAATTTCGCGCCTAAGCGGGCGAGTTTGCCGACCCCTGCCAAGACTCCGGCGCGGGAGACGGTACTTTCTATTGTTGCGGGGAGAGTGGAGGCGGAGCGGAGTCCGGTGGGAGTGTGTTCGATGATGGTCGATTCTATTCTTCTAAAACCAAAGAAGTCGCCGCCACTGCTTCTAGAAAATCTATCGACAACATCTTTATTTGCATCCCAAATTACATTAACTGAAGAATTAGGAATTTTAACAACTTTCAAATTTTCATTTGATGAAAAAGCATTAATCGGGAAATAAGCTAGAGCAATCAACGCTATCAGATGCACATTGGAAATAGTATTTTTCTTCATCTTTTTCCTTAACTCGTTTTATTAAAATTGTAGAGCCATCTGGAAAAGAAAATTCCCAAATATCATTATAAATTTTTCTATTCCAAAAATGTGAAAAACATTCAATGACACTTACAGCAGATTTTGAAACTTTTCCAAACTCAATAAATTCATTTCTCGCAATTAAAGACATCGGCTTATTAAAATATTTAGATGCAGCCTGATACTTATAAAGAGCCAATTGCGCTTCAGTGATAAACATGATTCCAACTTCCTTTTTTGTTGTTCGGAAGTAGGATTATCTGCCTAACCGTTTTGAATATCAATCCTTGAACAGGATGGCGGCGATGATGATCGGAACGGAAAGACCGACATAGAAATAGAAATCCATCATCTCAAGAGCCTTTTAATCACGGTTA
>NZ_CATQFV010000002.1:0-284 GCF_958267435.1 Neisseria benedictiae | reverse complement strand
TGAGGCTGTGTTCGAGTTCGGGATCGGAGAGGCTGTGCCATTGTCCGAGTAGGACGGCTTTGAACATGGACAGCAGGGGATAGGCGGGACGGCCACGGTGGTCTCTAAGGTAACGGGTTCTTTGACGATTCAGGTACTGTTCGATCGGCTGCCAATCAATCACCTGATCCAACTTCAATAGCGGGAAGCGGTCGATGTGTTTGGCAATCATGGCTTGGGCGGTTTGCTGGAAGAAGGTGCTCATGAGAAATCCCCTAAATGTCTTGGTGGGAAGTTAGGGGATT
>NZ_CATQFV010000001.1:0-1409 GCF_958267435.1 Neisseria benedictiae | reverse complement strand
AACGGGAACGGCGCACCAACCGTTCCGGTTGCAGAACCAGTATTGCGACCGTGAGACGGGGCTGCATTACAATTTACTTAGATACTATTCTCCAAATTTAGGCAGATTTATTCATCAAGATCCAATCAAATTACATGGAGGAATGAATCTTTATCAATTTGCTCCTAACATTTCTAATTGGATTGACCCTTTAGGTTTATCTAAATGTGAGGATCCATGTACAGATCCTGTTAATCCAAAAAGTTCTAAACAATTTGGACATACATTTACACAGCATGGAGCACAGAAAAAAAATAATTTAAAAGGCAGAGCTGCTTCTACACGACAAGAACAAGGCTACTGGACAAATAATAATGATGCCGCTCAATTTTTGAGCCCTTACAGAAATATAGATAAAGTTACCACTGTACCCATTCCAGATGGATTAGGTGAAGTTGTATTACCAGATGGAAGTGTCAAAAAAGCAAATTGCGCAATAATAGTACCTGACAAGAAACCTCCTAAGGGAAATTGTTTAAAAACTGCTTATCCTATATATTCAAAAAATGGTTGCTGAGAGGAAATATGAAATGGTAACGTTTAAACTTATAACTTCTCAACTTCCAGAAAAGAATATCAGAACAGAAAGTGAGATCTTGAAAGAACTTTATGAAAATATAGATTTTTATGATGATTATGATTATAAAAATTATAAAAATAATTTTATGGAGGCTTTCATGATTATAGAAAATGAGTTTTTATCTATAAAGACAAATGATTTTATTATAAATGGATATAATTTAAAGTGGGAAAATTATAAATACTATATAAATAATATATTCCCAGAAATATTTGATGTTATTAATGATTTAAAGAATAATAATTCTACAAAATTGGTATTCTATGACTCTGAAAGTCAAAGAGTGATAAATTTTCACTTGAATACAAAGAATTTCCCTGAAACTATTTACTCGAATTGCACATCATTGAAGGATAACAAAATTATAGGAAGCTCGGAAAAAATTGACAAATACTGTTTATTAAATCAGCTTACAGAAATAATTAATAACTTTTCATTTTTTGTAAAATTAAACTACCCATTAATCTACAATTCTTTCTTACTACCATATTTAACAAGCAAAGGTTTATTCAAACTACAATAATCACTGAGTCATCTAAAATAACTTTTTAGCAAGCCGTAGCCCGTATGAAACCTCCAATCCCGACGTAAGGTGCGTGCGGTACGCATACACACGGGTTCTGCTTTTCAAATGCCCCATCCCCAACAGGAGCAAGCCGCCATGGCCGTCAATAAAATCGCCCGTAAAAGCAGCGACTTCAGGGTCGTCTTTACCGTACCCGATTTCTGCTGGCCGCCCCCTCCTGCTCCACCAGTCGCACCACCCATCCCCTTCCCACTCTTCGCCGAC